>JAPPMC010000089.1 GCA_028819235.1 Bryobacterales bacterium | reverse complement strand
AGATCGCCGGGGTACGTTAGGCACGATTCGCGCCGTGAAAATCAGTGATCAAGGCATGCCCGTTCA
The DNA here is from genome assembly GCA_028819235.1 of Bryobacterales bacterium. Classification (GTDB taxonomy): domain Bacteria; phylum Acidobacteriota; class Terriglobia; order Bryobacterales; family UBA6623; genus VXMF01. Next base: position 2,667 of record JAPPMC010000089.1, on the reverse strand, counting down.
AATCACGATCCGGGACGTGCCTACGAGGGTCCGCGACAAGCTGGCGTCCCGCGCAGTTGCCGAGGGCCGGTCCGTGCAGGAATGCCTTCGTACGGGTTCGGAAAGAACGGCATCGCGACCCACTCTGAACGACTTGCTCCGCGACGTCCGGGAGCGAAAGAGGATGGCTGGAGCGTCGATTGACCGGTCCACAATCCTTCGTGCCTTGGACGCCGACCGAAAATGACCGCTGTCATTGACACGTCAGCGCTGGTAGATGTGTCCATCGAAGGATCTCCGGACGGATAGTTAGCCGAAGCTGTCACAAGCGGATTGCACTTCACTGGTCCTGAATTGCTCCTCTGCGAGGTCGGCAACATTGTCCGGTTTGTCTGGCGCCTTGAGCAGTCCTGGAAACTGTCGCGTCTGGAATCCAACCTCGTGTCCGCAGATCTCCTGCGCGAGGAGATCGACCTCTTTCCATTCGCGCCCTTCTCCGGTCGAGTGTGGGCGCTGCGGCATAACCTAACCTGCTATGGAGCTTGGTACGTGGCGGTTGCCGCCGATTTCGACTGGCCGCTGACTTTCTTGGGGCGGTGGCTGCCCCGGGCGACGGTTCCGACCTGCGAAATCGTTATTCCAATTACGACGGGCCCTGAGCCACGCTCCTCATCCCTAGGCCGGTTGGTGTACTCGCGTCCCATACCCGACGGTTCGCCCACTGCACTCCGAGCGCTGCAATTCCACGGGCACATCGAGTGCCCGCAGGCCTACCCGTCCAACCACCCAATGCGACGCGTCGCCTTGGTGCGGCAATCGTTGGCGCCGTCAATCCCCGACAGTTCGGTGGCAATAATGGGTAAGCGCTCATTGGTGGTCCGTCAACCCGCTGCCGATTCGGGCAGCCGGATAGCAGGTCTTGCCGACCGGGCTCATAAAATCAGCATGCTCCACCACTGCACCGCGTTCTGCCGACACCGATTCGTCTTGGTTGCCATCACCGTTGGCCTTCTCAGTGGCTGCTCGCAGCCCGAGCCACAGGCCCAGACGCATCCGAACATCATCTTCCTCATGGCAGATGACATGGGTTACGGCGATCCCGGTAGCTTCAACGAGGACTCGAGAATTCCCACCCCGCACATGGACTCCCTAGCGTCGCGCGGGATGCGCTTCACCGACGCGCACTCGGGCTCGGCGGTCTGCACACCCACGCGTTACGGGGTGGTGACCGGACGGTACGCGTGGCGCTCTCGGCTCAAGAGCGGGGTCCTCTCTGGCTACTCGCGCTCACTCATCGAGCCTGGGAGGATGACCGTCGCCAGCATGCTCAAGGCCCACGGCTACCACACCGCGGTAATCGGCAAGTGGCACTTGGGGCTCGACTGGTCAACACTTAGCGAGCCGCTGAGCTGGGACGAGGGAGACAAGGCGACCGCCTTCCAGGGCGCCTCGGACTTTGCCAAGCCGGAGGGCTTGAAGATCGACTTCACGAAGCCCGTGACCCACGGTCCGATGGATGTGGGCTTTGACTACTCGTACATCATTCCCGCATCGCTGGACATGGCCCCGTACGTGTACTTGGAGAACAACTCATGCGAGAAGCCGGCCACCGTGCACGAACCGGGGCGCTTCGACGGACCGGTCTTCTGGCGCCCCGGCGAGGCTGCCGAGGGCTTTGACTTCTACGACGTGCTGCCGAACCTGACGAGGCACGCGGTCGAGTACATCCGGCAGCGCGCCGAAACGCCGGACCAGCCGTTCTTCCTCTACTTCCCGCTGCCGGCCCCGCACTGGCCTTGGGTGCCCACCGAGGAGTTCGAAGGCCGGAGCGGCGCTGGGCTGTACGGGGACTTTGTCGTGCAGGTGGACGCCCAGATCGGGATGGTGATCGCCGCTCTTGAGGAGACCGGGCACTTCGACAACACCCTCTTCGTGGTCACGAGCGACAACGGCGCGGAGTGGGACCCGAGCCACATCAAGGAGTTCGGCCACCACGCCAACCACGCGGGCCTGCGGGGCAAGAAGCGCGACGCGTGGGAAGGTGGCCACCGCATGCCGTTCATCGCAACGTGGCCGGCCCGAGTGGCGCCGGGCATGACGACCGACCAGACGATCTGCCACACGGACCTGATGGCCACCGCCGCTGAGATCGCGGGGATCGAGCTGCCGAGCGAGGCCGGCGAGGACAGCGTGAGTTTTTTGTCCGCGCTGATCGGCACGGATGACGGCTCCTTGCGGGAAGCTGTGGTGCACCACTCCGTGGACGGTACGTTCGCCATTCGCCAAGGGCGCTGGAAGTTCATCGACGGCCAAGGGCCGGGGTCCAATCAGTGGGATGGCCCCGAGCCTGGAGACCCTCCCGGCCAGCTCTATGACATGGATGCGGACCGCCACGAGGACAACAACCTATACGACGAGCGGCCCGAAGTGGTCGCAGCCTTGAAGCAGCTATTGGAGCGGTACAAGTCGGAAGGTCGCAGCCGTCCGCGTTAGGCTCCACGGCCAAGATCGCGGTCTCCGGGGTGAACTGAGGTCTTGCCCCAATCGGTCCGGACCGGGCTCTAATGAGGTTCGGGCCCTTTGATACGCTCGTTATGGGTTCTTTGAGTGCGCCGTGTGCGCCCGAATCATCGTATATAGTGCTTGAGCCAAAACCCCTGTCACGACGGGCCCGGCGGCCCGCTGGTA
>JAPPMC010000248.1 GCA_028819235.1 Bryobacterales bacterium | reverse complement strand
TCCGGTTTGCCCATATATAAGGAGCACGAAGGGTTTTGGCGCAAGCACTAGATCAGGATGTGGGCGCACTCGTCGATCCTGGAGTCGAACGAATTACCGTGCCCTTGCCTGAGCTGGCGGTCACAGCGACCTGCGCCAGCCGGCACTGCAGCTCGCGCTTGGCTTGGGAGAAGCAGTTCACAGCCGGGTTGTTCGTGCGCTTCACGACCGCCACGACACGGACCTCCGCTCCCCGCGCCAGAGTATCCGCGGAGCGGTGGTCTCAGTAGTGGTCGAGGCAGGTCGAGCACGATCTCTTCCAGACTGTGTCCGCCTCCGGTGCTCGGCCGGCGATGCGCCTGGACTCGCGGACACAGCTGGTGACGTTGGCGCCCGACTTGCTCGGCAACCGAACTCGTCCAAGGCGGCTGCGACGGTCAAGCGCTTCTAGGATGCCTAGCCGCGCGATTCATCGTGGCGCAGGCGCAGCAAGCCGCGACATGAGATGCCCGCTGTCCACCCTCGGAAGGAGTGCTTGCCGCTAGAAGGTCAGCCGCAATGCGAACTGGATCTGCCGCGGGGTGTTGGCTTGGCGACCGATCACCCCGAATGCCCCCGTCCCGAAGCGGGTGTTCGGAGCTCCGAAGATGGGCGTGTTCGTGAGGTTGAAGAACTCCGTACGGAATTGCACCGCCATGTCTTCGGTAACGCTGAAATCCTTGAATACCGAGAAGTCGATCTGTACAACGCCCGGCCTCCGCAGATCGGGCATGGTCCTCGCAACGTTCCCGAACGTGAACGGTTCCGGCTGCGAGAAGACCGAGGTGTTGAAGTACTCGTCCAACCGGTCCACGATCGGTCCGCTCCGTCCAGCGCTCTGCCCGTTGTTGTTCGGGCGTTGCGTGCCCGGCTCTCCCAAGCCCGGGGAACCCAGCGCTCCGGAGTTGTCTTGCGCGTTCACAAGGATCAGCGGCGTGCCCCGGGTCAGGGTCCAGATGCCGTTGACCTGCCACCCGCCCACGAGGAAATTGGCCAACCGGCTCATGCTCGCGCCATACCTGCGCCCCCGGCCGAACGGCAACTCGTAGAGCGAGCTGAACACGAACCGCTGCGACACATCCGTAACCGAGAGCGATCGCTCCGCTGCGCGATTGTGCCATTGCTGGATGAAGGCGTAAGGAGGCAACAACCCAGTCCCGGAAGTGGACGAGTCATCGATCAGCTTGCTCGCCGTGTACGACATCAGGAAAGTGAACCCGTTGGCGAATCGCCTATCGACGCGGACCTGAAGGGCGTGATAGATCGAGCTCGCATATGAGCCCTTTTCCAATGAGATGTTCCGGAACTGGGGAAACGGCCTCAGAAGTTGGTTGCGAGCCACCGTGCTCTTGCTCAGTGGAGAACTGGGATCCGTGATGACGCCGAAGAATGGGTTATCTATTCGCTCGATGAGGGAAGACCCCAACCGCAGTTCTTCCTCTCTGAGCATGTTGGGGGATGCGAAGTTCACCGAAAGTCCAGTGCCCTTGGCCCCCGTATATCCCACCTCCAGCAGTAGGCTTCTAGCGATTTCGTGCTGAATGTTCAAGTTCCACTGCTGGACGTAGGGGTTCCGATCAAAGATATTGTTGGTTTGGAAATTGTGACCGGCAAACGAAAGCAAACCCTGAGAACTCCCCGGGGGGAGTGTGTAGCCATTCGGGAACGGATTGGAAAGCGAGTCATTTGGTGTCAAGCCGCCGTCCAGAGAACTGACGAAAGCCGAATTGGAACTGAAGCCTGCAACACCTCCTCCTCCTAGCGTCCCGGCAGCAGTCACGGCCGGAGGCGGAAAGAAGATCGCGTACCCGCCGCGGAGCACGGTCTCGGGAAGCGCGCGCCACGCAAATCCAAGCCGAGGCGAAAAGTTGTTTCGGTCGAGTTCGAACTGCGCCTTGCGATCAACGCCGGCGAATTCCAAGCCGCCCTTCAGGTCAGGATAAGCCGGAACGGCCAAGGGAGACGAGACAACCGGGTTGAAGACGCTGAGACGGTTATAGCGTTCGCTCCGGGGCCAGTCCAAGCTGTACCGCAGACCAAGGTTCAACGTGAACGTGGACGTGACCTTGTAGTCATCCTGAACGTACCAAGCCACGTAAGGGCTGTGCGTGGAAATAGCCTCGTCGTGAGTAGCGAAGCCGCTTGCCGGAGTGCCGAACAGCAGGGACGCCATTGAGTTTCCTGCGATTGCAGATCCTCGCGTGGGGTCCGGTCCCTGCGTGAATGCAGGAGAGAAGTTGAATTGCCCAGCCGGGTCTTGCCCTTGGAAGAAGTGTGTGCGATTGATCCTCGTCTCGTGCCCGAATTTCAGCGTGTGCTGGCCGCGCACCCAGCTGAGCTTGTACTGCAAACCATAGGATTGCAAACGGAATCGTGCCAGAAAGGACTCACCGAGGGCCCCGAATCCCGGCACTACAAACGTTGTCAGACCGCGGTTATCGCTGAGTGCAGCAAGTTCGCGAGGAAGTCCTAGGGTATCGTTGATGTTGGTACCAAACGAGTGCGATTGGCGGCGAGTAAACAGATCCGAATAGTTCACGCTGATGTCGGAGAGGAGGTTCGGTCGAATCGTCCAAGTATGATGCCACGCAGCACTGCGTCCCGGCCGAGGAATCGCTGCAGCACCAGGCTGGCCGATCGTGCCGTAGAAATTGGGCCGAACATCCCCGTAGTCACGGTAGCTCCAACGGAAGAACGTTGTATGCCTATCCGTGTATCGATGGTCGACACGTACATCAAGGTTGTCATCGTCGGTTGCGCCGCTGCCCGCAGCAATGAAGTTATTGATTCGCGCCGGGCCAGTGCCTGGCAGGTTAGGAGCCGGATACAGCGCTACGGCGCGTGCCGCGACGGGATCGATCCGCGATGCGGGGATGGAATTGTTCGGCACCGGATCCCGAATGGACCCAGAACCGTCCGGGTTGGGGCGCGTACTGAAGGGATCGTAGATCGTAACCGGCCTGCCCGCCCGGTTGAGAGTGGTAGAGAAGTCGCCGCCCAGCTGATCCGCAACCGGAACAGTCGCCGCCCTAGTCTGCTGGATCCTCTGCCGCAAGCCTTCGTAGCCACCGAAGAAGAACGTGCGATTGCGAATGACTGGACCACCCAAGGTGAACCCGAACTGGTTGCGCTGGAACACGCCCAGATCCCTGCCTGCGCGATTCAGGAAAAAGTTGTTCGCATCAAGTCGGCTGTTCCGCACGTATTCGTACGCGCTGCCGTGGTATTCGTTCGAGCCGCTCTTGATCACCACGTTCATGACACCCCCGGCCGTACGGCCGAATTCGGCCGAGAACGAGTTCGTCTGGACTTTGAACTCCTGAATGCGGTCGACCGAGGGCATTACCGCTGTAGCGTACGTGCCCGGACTGTTCTCTGGAACAGTAGCGGACGAACCGTCGATCAGGATCTCTGTAGCCCCTCCCCTTCCACCGTTGATGCCCAGGTTGGAGAGGAGCAGCGGATTGTTGCCGAAGTTCTGACCGGGGGCCACTCCTGGCGCGAGCGCCGCAAGGGTAAACGGATTGCGTCCATTGAGGGGCAACTCTCGGATCCTGCGCTCTTCCACGACCTGACCGAGTTCGCCGCTCTCCGTCTGGAGCAGCGGTGCGGCGCCAACAACTTCGACAACCTCGGTCACAGCGCCAACTTCCATCTCGGCTGTCACATTGATCGATTCTGCAACGTGGACAATGAGCCCGGTCTGCTGATACTGGCGGAAGCCCTCTGACGTCACGGCGAGTGAATAGGAACTCGGCCTGACCGAGACGAAGCGGGCGAGTCCCTGCTCGTTGGATTCCGCACCAAGACTCTGTTCGGTGGCCTCATTTGTCAGAGTGACGCTCGCCCCGGGTATGGCCGCGCCGCTTTGGTCTAGGACATTGATCACGACAGAGCCTGTCGAGACCTGCCCGGAGAGTTGGGCGGCAGCGAAGCCGAGCAATAGGGTGAGGGCTGCGATTCCTCTAACGACCCGTCGATCCATGGCACACCTCCTACGGTTCAAACGCGCTCACGTACAGGGCTAGTTCGACCATATGCCCGCCCAAGTGGCCTGTCAATACCGAAGCCGGCTGAATTCGGAACGATTTCACGGATTTAGGGGTGGCCGGGCTGCGGAGCGGAAACAGTTGCTCAACGCGCGGTAGAGCACTGCACGGGTTTGCATCGCAGTTCGGACTAGTGCTCGTGGGCAGCCCCGGTCTCAATCACGAGGGTGCTCACGCACTCCTCCTCAGCCTGGCACTGCGGCGGAATCCGAGAAACGTCCATGAGGGCGTGAGCGGGCGTCGCCCCCCCGAATGAAGCTTCATGGACCCAGACCAGCGTTCCCCAGAGTGCCGATGCTGGTTGGATTGAGCGACGGCCGGGTCGGCGACCGGTTGCCTTGGTCTGCAGACTGGGGCTGCCATCGAGCGCCGCTCGACTAGCCTTCTTCACAACCGGCAGGTTGCGGAAAACAAGCCTCGCGACTGCGGCTCGCGCCGGACGGACGGCAGGGCTGGTTCAGTGTTCGGGACAATTCAGAAGAGCAGCACTGCCCGGCCGCTGAGCACGGGCCACGAACCCTCGATCGAGACAGCCCGCTCCCAACGACATTGCCGAACTGTAGCGCCATTCGCCCTCGCCTACAGCTGGCGAGGGAACATGCCGGCCCTTCGATCCATTGCGTGTCGCTCGCAGCGATAAGGCTATTGCCGGGTCGCGCCCGACGGTAGGGAGCCGGGACTGGCGGGCAACGATCGCATGGCCAGGCTCCGGGTCTGGTCCGGCTTCAGGCAGAGACGTGTCCGGTGCGGCGGTAGCCAGTACCGCCGACCATGCTCAGTAGTCCAGCAGGTAGTTGAACTTGATGAAGAATGCCTGGGTTTCGAGCCGCCGCTCGACGCTGTGAGGATCCAAGTAGTCCCGCATCAGCATGCCCGTGTTGTAGACGATGAAGAGGCCGGTGCTGGACTTCGAGAGCAACCCCAAGCGAATGTTGTGCGTCATCTGGTTCGTGCGATTGCTGTATTGGCTCAACGTCTGGAAGTAGCTCTTTGGCGTGATCGACCAGTTGAAGCGCAAGCTTGCGAGATCGGTGTGGAACTTGCCTACCGGCAGGTCGATGTAGTTTCTTGCCCAAGTCAGCGTCCACGTCAAGTTCTGCCCCTTCCGGACTCCGCCGGTGAAGCTGTATGCCGTGATGTCGCCGGAGTAGAAATCGCCAACTGCAAACGTGCCCCCACCGAACAGAACGGCACTTGGATCGCTCTGAAAGTTCGCGATCGTTTCGCCGAACTGGTAGCCACCCGTCGGGATTCGGATGCCCGGAAACACCTCGAACGGCTTGCGCAGCAGCTCGAAGTTGCGGTTGTAGGCCAAGCCCAGCCTCCCACCGTTCTGCAGGCGCGAGTCCAAGTGATAGTGCTCAAAGCCCGACTCCTTCTCGTTCGTGCCCAAGGTGTACCAGTTCTGAAAGAAGGCATGCGGCTCGATCGATCGCCACGCTCCACGCGTCGGATAGTGGGTGTAGCGATATGAAGCGGCGGGCTTGCGGAACCGCACGCGACGGACGAATCCCACCTCTGGATTGAAGTGCTCGCCAACCTCCAGATAGCTGACGCTGACTCGGTGCGTGGCGTCGTCATAGTCAAACCGGCTTGAGTACGCGTGCGACTGGCCCTCCAATCCCGGCGACTGCGTGCCAGCCATGTAGTTGAACCAGTTCCCAAACTTGCCAATACCAATGTTGGCGTCCGCTCCGAACGTGCGGTTGTAGGCCCGCCCTCGTTCGAGATCTCCGACCGCCTGCCGGTTCACGGCGATCACCCCCACAGAACTTCTGTTCGGCAGCTCACGGGCGACCCGGGCCACGGAATAGTTGTTCGCGGGAGTGCGTCCCTCCATGTCCCGGGTCTGCATGTTGAGGAGCCCGACCTGGTACTTTCCCATCTTGCCGCTCACTCGGGCTCCCCCGTCAATTGGCACCTCTTGGCGGTTCTCGTCCAAGCCGATGCGACGGGAGAAGAAGATCTCTACTTCCCTTGGCGTTCCAAATTCGAAGAACCCAGAATTCTCAAGGAAGAACGGTCTCTTCTCCGGAAAGAACAGGTCGAAGCGCGTCAGGTTGATCTGGACGTCGTCAACCTCCACTTGGGCAAAATCTGTGTTCACAGTGCCGTCGAGCGTCAGCCCGGGCGTAAGGCTGAACTTGAGATCCAGTCCTCCCTTCAGCTTCCGTTCAGTCGTCCCGTCTTGGCGCCTGTAGTCCTGTGAGAGGCCACCGATCACGTAGGGAAGAAGCTTGAGGTCCCGGTGAGACTTGGCCTCGATGCCATGCAACTGCCCGGCGATCTCGATTTGCGTGAACTCGAATGCCCTCGAGACAGGTGACCAGAATGAGAGTTCGTTGCGACGGCGCAGGTTTCGCGAGATGTTCAATCCCCATGTCTGGCCGGATCCTGGCTTGTACCTCAGAGTTTGGAAGGGGATCGCAATCTCGCTCTCCCATCCACGGGCGGTGACTTGCGAGCGAACCCGCCACACCGCATCCCAGTTGAGATTGAAGGCCGCCGCCCCTGCGCGCTGAGCCCCGCCTCCGCCAGCGCCACCGGCCCGGGCGGGGCCACCCCCAGATCCCCGGGTCTGGCCTGCCTTGGTCACTTGGGCATCGAATTCGATTCCGGTCGGGCTGGTTCCGAACACAAAGGCATTTTGGCCGTCGTTGTAAGTGTCGATCAGGATTTGGATCGAGTCCGTATCGATCAGGTCGCCATCGCGTCGGTTCTGGGTGACAACGATATTTTCGGGCTGACTGTCGAAGCAGATGATGCCAAAGTACAGGATCGAGTCGTCAAAGACGACTCGGACTTCGGTCCGCTCGGTCGACGGAGCCCCTTCGTCCGGATTCTGTTGGACAAAGGCGGTGGCCGGCTCCACCTGCGTCCAAAGGTCTTCGTCAATCCGGCCATCCAGTTCCAAGCCTTGGCCGATTCTCGCCGCGTGCACTTCGGGAAGGCCGTCGGTCTCCCGCTGCGCTAGGCCGGTACCGGCCAAGGTGAGGGCGGAGAGCCAAACGGCAAGAGACCGGCGTGCCATAGAATCAGCCTGGCGATCGTTCTCGGGCGATCCGGGAGCCGAGTCGGTGGTACACGGCGCACCCCGGAGTTGACCATGTTTGCACACTGACGTCCGGCCTGAGGGAATTGGCAACCGGGCGATCAAGAGCAGGCCGGGCTGAGGTGCTGCACCGAACGCGCCGGGACGACCCGGCGCAGCGGCACCCCTCCCAGAAACTTGACCGCAAGCAACGTCGCGGATGGCACGGACCAACCTCACCTCCCGCACGCGCGCCCCGCCAACCGTTTTCTTCTGGGTCCACGTGATCTGCTCCTCCAAAACCCGTTGAAGGTTTGCGCGGGGCGTGATACGGTCGAGCCACGCAAGGAGGGCATCGCCATGAATTCACGGTCGTTGTTGTTTCTCTTAGTTGGAGTGCTGACCGCGGCGCTTGTACCGGGCGCTTCCGGCCAGACCTCTCTGGGCTCGATATCCGGCCTCGTTACGGATCAGTCCGGTGCCTCCGTGCCCGACGTGGCGATTGAGGTCACGGACATCGGCCGGAATGTGATCTTCAGCACCGCCTCCAACGCGCAGGGCTTCTACGTCGTCACCCAGCTGCTTCCGGGGACCTACAGCCTTTCCGCCGAAGCCGCCGGCTTCCGCCGGCACGAACTCGAAGCCATCACGGTCTCGACCCAAGAAAAAGTCTCTGCGGACATCGTCCTCGAACTGGGTGCCGTGACGGAATCAGTCTCGGTCACCGCAAACGTGCTGGAACTGGAGACCGGCACGTCCACGCTGAGCGCGGTCATTGAGAACAAGAAGATTCTCGACCTGCCCCTGAATGGCCGCAACGTGTTCTCGCTGGCCCTGCTGACCGCAGGCGTCTACGCCAGCATTCCCACTTCCTCGACCGGTGGCATCGGGGAGGCGTTCCACGTGCAGGGCCGGTTTATCGCGAACGGAGGCCGCGAGTCCTCCAATGCGATATTGCTCGACGGCGTGTCGGTCGACACGAACGGCATCGCTGAAGGCCGTCAGTTCGCGACTGGCGTGCCCTCGGCCGATGGCATCCAGGAGTTTCGAGTACAGACGAACGGCTTCGCGGCAGAGTACGGCCGTACCGGTGGCGGCGTGCTCACGCTGGCGACGAAGTCAGGCACGAATGAGATCCATGGCACCGCCTTCTGGTACCTGCGGGACAGTTCGATGGACGCGAACAACTTTTTCGCGAACGCTGCGGGCCGCGCCCTAGGGGAGTTCCGGCGGCACGAGTACGGCGGGAGCGTCGGAGGCCCCGTCATCTCCAACAAGGTGTTCTACTTCGTAAATCTGGAGAAGAGGTACGCGAGATCCGCGACGTTGCGACGCCTCACGGTTCCGACACCGCTCCAGCATCAGGGTGATTTTTCCGAGTCGCGGAACGCTGGCGGGGGCCTGCGGGTGATCCACAATCCCTTCACCACACGGCCGGACCCGTGGGCGCCGGGCCGTTTCGTCCGCGAGCCGTTCCCGAACAACCAGGTCCCGGAGAGCATGATCGACCCGATTTCCCGCAACATCCTCGACTACTACCCGGAACCCAACACTGCGGGGAACCAGTACACCAATCAGTTCAACTGGGTGGGCCAGTTCTCGCGTCCCAACGACGCCAATCGCCTCACGACGAAGACCGATTTCAACCTTAGCGACCGCCAACGCCTGTTTGTTCGCTACAACTACTTTGGCCATACGAACGACACGCCGCAGACATGGCCCGAGAACCCGGCCTGTCCTAACCCGGACTGCGTGAGCATCTACAGCCGACAGCAGAACGCGGCGATCGACTACACCAACACGGTCAACTCGCGGACCGTGCTGAACATGCGTTGGGGAGTCGGCCGCTCCATTCTGGACAGGGAGGTGGGGCACCTCGGCTTTCGGCCATCGGCTCTGGGCTTCCCGGAGTACATGGAGGAGGGGGCCGACGTCTTGATGTTTCCGCGCTACAACGTTCAGGACTTCACGGCACCGGCGGCGCAGCACCACCTCAACTACAAGTCGTCGATCATGGTGCACACGCTGCTGGCCAACCTCACCCGAGTAGAAGGGCGCCACAATCTCAAGTTCGGCGGGGATTTCCGGTTTAACTTCGTCAATTACAGCCAACGCACCTACAACCCTGTGTTCACTTTCAACCGGGCCATGACCCAAGGGCCGGACCCTCGACGTCCAAGCGGCGGAGCGGGGCACGGGCTGGCGTCGTTCATTCTGGGAACGGGCGCAGCCGGGGCACTGACGCACAACAACCGCCCCGCGAGCGCAAATCGGTACTTCGGCCTCTACGTGCAGGACGACTACAAGGTCAATCGCCGACTGACCCTCAACATTGGATTGCGCTGGGATGTCGAGACGGGCAAGACCGAGCGCTACAACCGCATCACCGTCTTTGATCCGGTGGTCAGGAATCCCGTCAGCGACGAGGTGGGGTTTGAGGTGCGTGGGGGCTATCTGTTCCCTGGCAAAGGAATGGCCAGCAACAGGCTGCACCCGACCCAGTGGGCCAACCTAAACCCCCGATTCGGCTTCGCCTACCAAGTATCCGAGAAGACCCTAATCCGGGGCGGCTACTGGATCTTTTTCGCTCCGGCGATCTACGGGGCCGCCGGGCGCCTGGGTTCAGGAACGGTATTCAACGCCAGCACCCAGTGGCTGGCAACGCTCGACGGAGTCTCGCCCTTCCGCAACATGAGCGACCCGTTCCCGGACGGGATCAACTTCGCCGAAGGAGACACCAACGGCGTGGCGGCCGCCCTTGGCCAGCCCGTCTCCCAAGCCCCGTTCCCGTCCAGCATGCCGGTGCCGTACAACCAGCAGTGGAACTTCACTATCCAGCGGTCGCTGGGAACGAATCTCCTCTGGGAGGGCGCTTACGCCGGGAGCAAGGGGACGCACCTGCCGCTCGACTGGCAGGTCGATCAGCTGCATCCGGACCTGATTTCGCCCGACAACAATCTCTTGCAGCTTGTCGACAACCCGTTTCACGGCATCATTCACACCGGCGTGATGGCTCAGCCGAGAGTGCAGCGCGGCCAACTGCTGACACCGTTTCCGCAGTACCCCGGCGCCCGCCTCCCAAGGCAGGGCTGGGGCAACTCCAACTACCACTCGTTCCAGACTCGGCTGGAACAGCGGTTTGCCGCGGGTACCAGCTTCATGGTGGCTTACACCTTCGCCAAGACAATTTCCGACGGGGGCGACGACGTATGGCTGGGCTCGAACGAGACCAACGCCTACTGCCGCCACTGCGACCGCTCCGTTTCCGTGTACAACCAGACTCACCGGCTCGTCACCAACTTCACGTATGAGCTGCCGTTTGGCCGCGGCAAGCGCTTCGGAAGCGGCTGGAGCAAGGCACTCGATGCCGTCCTCGGGCAGTGGCAGATCAATGGGATCGGGACCCTCAACAGCGGCCTCCCGCTTCGGTTTCGGATCAACCAGAATACGAGCCGCTCGTTCGGCGGCGGCCAGCGTCCGAATTCCACCGGGCGAAGCGCCCATCTCGACTCAGGACAGACCTTGCGGCGGTGGTTCGATACTGAGCAGTTCCTCCGGCCGGACCAATTCACCTTCGGCAACGTGGGGCGCGTCCACCCCTCCCTACGGTCCGATTTCGTCGAGGCTCTCGACTTCTCCGTGTTCAAGAACTTCCGCTACCGGGAGCGATGGAACATCCAGTTTCGGGCAGAAGCATTCAACGTCTTCAACCATCCTGTGTTTGGAGCTCCCAACACGGTCTTCGGCAATCCGAACTTCGGCCGGGTAGTTAGCCAGGCTACCGCCCCCAGACAGATGCAGGTTGCGCTGCGGCTGCGCTTCTGATACACCTGCCTTGGCGCATGTGCTGGGCGTGGAGCAACACGCCCGGCATGCCGGCGCCTTGCAGCACCTCGTAGGGCACCATCCGGAATAGCCCGGTGCCCGCAATGACGGACGCGCTGGCCGGGTGAAATCCCAGCCATGCAACCAACTCGCCCAAGCCTTGGGGCGCGGCGCCGATCGCGGGCGTACCGCACGGGGCCGGGCCATGCTGGGCCCGATACAGGCGATTGACGTGAGTCTAGACTACGGGGACGCGGGAGGCTCCGATGCGAGCCGATAGGAGTTACGACCTTGGCCTCCCTTCCATTCCTCTGAATTGGCACGGCCCGCGGGGTCGACCACATCGCCGCTCTTGCCTTCCGCTCTCGCATACCGGATGAGCCACGTTTCATGACCCCAGGGCGGTGGAGGCGCCGACCATCAGGGTCTAGAGGCTTCTCTGCTCGTCCTGCCGGTTACCCATTGGCATCCCTTCTCATACTCCGTCTCCCGAATCGCGGGTCTCCGTCGATCAGAGGAACGGGTCGTGTTGCAAGGTCGCGTAACCCGCAGATCCACGTCGCGGCAGCGGTCCCAGACGGTGCCTCGCGCCAAGGAAGGCCGGCCCGCAAGAGAATTCTGCGGCTGGAACCAGCCGCGGGGCCAGCGGCAGGTAGCTCGGCGAGAGCTCAGCCGAGACGAACTTTGCCCGGGAGCCCAGCAACTTTGGCCCCTCTCGGCGCACTGCCTTGGCGGGCACGACGACACGAGCCGCAGCCGCTGCGCGAGCGCAAACCGGATGTCCAGCGACGCGAACACGCAGCACCGACCTTGACGACCGGTAAGCCATCCTGACCTCCGGGGCAGTCCAGTCGAACGCCGAGAAGCGACAATGACCCTGGACCTCTCGCGTGCCCGGTTGCCCGGTCTCGAGCCCATGCGTTGATCGGAACCGGCGTCGTGGTTGCACTCTGCCAGCAGAATGCTCGAAACGTTCCAAATCACCAAGCACTTTGGTGCAACGCGCGCCCTTGACGGGATCGACTTCTCAGTTCGCCCTGGGGAGATTCACGCCCTAGTGGGCCAGAACGGCGCCGGGAAATCCACGCTAGTGAAGATCGTGTCCGGGGCTCTAAGCCCGAACGCCGGAACGGTCCGGCTAGACGGCGTCCCAGTCGATATTGGTAGTCCGCACAATGCCCTGCGGTTGGGAATCTCGATCGTTCACCAGCATTCTGGCCTCGTGCCGAGCCTGACAGTCGCGGAGAACATGTTCCTAGGCCGCATGCCGACGACCAAGATGGGGCTGGTCGACTGGGAGAGGCTGCGTCTCGAAGCGACCGCGTTGCTTGCGCGGCTGGACTTCCAGGTCGATCCGAACCGGTTGGCGGAGTCGCTCGACGCGGCTAGCCAGCAAGTCATCGAAATCGCCCGCGCACTCTCGATCTCCGCGCGAGTCCTGATTCTGGATGAGCCCTCAGCGGTACTGGGAACCAGCGAGCTGGAGCGCCTGTTCGACATCCTCCGCAAGCTGCGGGCCGAAGGCAAGGCGATTGTCTTCGTCTCGCACCGCCTGGGCGAGGTCTTCGCAATCTGTGACCGAGCAACAGTGCTGAGGGATGGTCGGTCGGTCGGAACCTATGTTCTTGGAGGGACGGTCGACGCAGCTTACCTCATCCATGAGATGGTCGGCCAAGGCTGGGAGGACAGTGCCGCACGATCCGCAAGCGCGATTGGACACGAATTGCTTCGCGTCGAGATGCTCTCCCGGACCAAGGCTTTCGAGGGAGTCAATCTCAACATCCGGTCAGGGGAAATCGTGGGGCTGGCCGGACTGGTCGGATCCGGCAGGACCGATATCTGCAAGGCGATCTTCGGGGCCCTGAAGTTCGACCGAGGCGGCATCGTCGTGAAGGGTAGGCCGGTGAGGATCCAAGACCCCATCGATGCCGTGAAGCATGGAATCGCATTCCTGCCGAAGGACCGTCACGGAGAGAGCCTGATCCTGAGCCTGCCATTGGGCTGGAATGTCACGCTGCCGGTCCTCGATCAATTCACTTCCGCCGGCGTCCTCAGCCACAGCAGGGAACGCCAGCACGTGGAATCGTTGGTCCGTCGGCTGGGAGTGCGGGCCACAGGTCCCCGCCAGCCCGCATCCAGCCTGAGCGGCGGGAACCAGCAGAAGGTCGCGCTGGCGAAGTGGCTCGGCACACAAGCCAGCATCTTCTTGCTCGACGAGCCAACCGCTGGCGTTGATGTCGCCGCCAAGAGCCAGATTCACGCACTGGTTCGGGAGTTGGCGCGACGGGGTGCGGCAGTGCTGCTGTCGTCCTCGGAGGTTCCGGAAATCCTCGCCATGTCCAGCCGAATCCTCGTAATGAACAAGGGACGCGTTGCGGGGTGCCTGGAGGGCGAGTCGGCGACCGAGCGGGACATTCTGGAGCTTGCCACATAATCACGGCATGCCGAAGCGCGATCCGAATCTGCGGCGCACTCGCGGTCGAGGACTTGGCGGCAGCCGGCAACAAGCGCTGTCGCAGTTGGCCGGGGTATTATGATTCGCCAATGAAGCGTAACGGCGGCGGATTCCGGTGCGGCATCGACACCGGCGGCACCTTTACCGATTTCGTCGGCGTGGACGAGGCGTCCGGAGAGCTGGTCGCGTCGAAGTGGCCGTCTTCCGCGGAGAATCCCGTCGAGTCGATCGTGGGCGTCGTCCGGCAGTCCGGCCTGCCGCCGGACAGCATCCGTTTCCTGATCCTGGGGACCACCGTCGCCACGAATGCCCTGCTGCAGAGGCGAGGGGCGCGCGTGGTCTACGTCACCACCAAGGGATTCGAGGATGTGCTGTACATCCAGCGCATGAACCGCCGGTACCACTACTCGTACGAGTGGACAAAGCCCCTGCCGTTTGTCGAAAGGCGCGACTGCCTGGGGGTCCAAGAGCGCGTTGGGCCGGCTGGAGAGGTCGTCGCACCGCTTGAGACGAACGACATGGAGCGATTGGCCGACATGGTGGCCGAGCGCTTGGACGGGCACGGCACGCAGGACTCGGCAATCGCCGTTTCCCTGCTGTTCTCGTACCTTAACCCGGCCCATGAGATCCGGCTGAAGGAGTTCCTCCAAGCGCGGTTCCCCGGGGTTGCGGTATCCGTCTCGCACGAAGTCGCTCCGATCTGGCGCGAGTACGAGCGGGGCAGCACCGTAGTTGCCGACGCCTTCGTCAAACCACTCCTGCATCGGTACGTGCATTCCGTGCGGACCAGCCTCAAGCGACTTGGCCTTCGCTGCCCGTGGGCCATCATGAAGTCCAACGGCGGCCACGCTTCGGCCAGCGTGGCCGAGGGCCAGCCGGTGAACCTGCTCCTGTCGGGTCAGAGCGGCGGGATCATCGGCGGCAGGTTCTTCGGAAACCTCGCGGGTGACCGGAACCTCATAACTGTCGACATGGGGGGCACGAGCTGCGATGTGGGCGTGGTCCAGGGCGGAGCCCTGTCCTACATCACCAACTATGAGGTCGAGTGGGGCCTGCCGATAAGCGCCCCTTTCGTCGACCTCACCGCGATCGGAGCGGGAGGAGGCAGCATCGCCTGGATTGACAAGGGGGGCTTCCTTCGCGTCGGGCCCCAGAGCGCCGGGGCCGTTCCCGGACCGATCTGCTACGGCCGCGGAGGCTCCGAGGTAACGGTCACGGATGCCAATCTGGTGCTTGGGCGCCTGAATCCCGACTATTTCCTCGGCGGCAGGATGGATCTGGATCCTGACAGGGCCACTGAGGGCCTTGCCGGGCTAGGACGCCGTCTCGGGCTCGAGGCCGTCGCAGCCGCCGAAGCCGTCGTGGAGATGGCCAACGAGAACATGGCCAACGCCATCCGGCTGGTGTCGATCGAGCGGGGGCTCGATCCGCGGGACTTCAGCCTGGTCGCGTTCGGAGGGGCCGGCCCCCTGCACGCGGGAGGCGTCAGCGAGAAGATGGGCATGGCGCGGATCCTTATCCCGCCCTATCCCGGGCTGTGCTCCGCGTTTGGCGCGGCGCTGGCCGACTATCAGGTCGACAAAGTGTGGAGCACGAACTACCGGTCCGACAGCCTCGACGCTGGCCGAGTCCTTGGGCAGCTGCGCGACCTCGAGTCAGCCGCCTGCGAGGAATTGCTAGCCGAGGGCTTCTCGCTGGCGCCCGAAATCCGACGCTCGATCAGCATGCGATACGCGGGGCAGAACTATGAGCACGACGTCCCGCTGGGGCAAGGAGAACCCAACGCGGAGAGTATTCAGCAGGCATTCGCAGAGTTTCACCGGCTGCACGAACAGCTATACGGATACTCGATCAGTGGCGAGGTCATCGAACTGATCCGCGTAAACGTCACGGCCATAGGGCGGACACGAAAGCCACAGCTCAAGGCGCCGCCGAATGGCAGGGCTGCGCAGCCCCGCATCAGGCGGCCGGTCTGCTTCAGCCAGGGCGGATTTGTCGACTGTCCCGTTTACCGTCGAGACGAGCTGCCGGCCCGATTCGCGCTGGAAGGCCCCGCCGTGGTTGAGGAGGTCGACTCGACCGTCCTGCTGCACCCCGGACAGACGCTCCGGGTGAGCCGGCACGGCGTGATCCTGATCCGAGCATGACGGCAATGGCAAGAATCGACAGCGTTACCCTCAGCGTGATCAATAACGCGCTGGTCAACATCTGCCGCGAGATGGGCACGGCGATGATGCGTACCAGCTACTCGCCAATCTTCAACGAAGGCCTCGACTTCTCCTGCGTGATCTTCAACCGGCGGGGCGACATGATCGGCCAGGCGGAATTCTGTCCCACCATGCTGGGCTCGGCGCAGTACGCCGTGAGTTGGACCATCGAGGAGCTGGGCCTCGAATCGTTCAAGCCTGGGGACGTCGTTGTGCACAACGACCCCTATCGGGGCCAGTGCCACATGCCCGAGCACATGGTTCTCAGGCCGGTGTTCTTCGACGGCGAGCTGTGGGGCTTCGTGGCCAACATCGCGCATGTCGGTGAGATCGGCGGCATGGCGCCGGGCTCGTTCGCCGCGGATGCGACCGAGGTCTACCAAGAGGGCCTGCGGCTGCCCCCGGTCAAACTGATCAGCCGCGGGGAGTACGTCAAGGACGTCTGGAAGATAATCCTGAGCAACCACCGCACACCGAAGACCAGTTGGGGAGATCTGCACGCCATGATCGGTTCGCTGGGGATCGCCGAGACACGGCTGACGGGACTTCTCGAGCGCTACGGCGGGACCTTCCTGACGGAGGCGAGCGACCGTCTGCTGCAGTACTCCGAGCGCTGGATGCGCGAGGAGATCCGGGCTATACCCAACGGTGAGTACCGCGCGAGCGACTGCATGGAAGACGACGGGGTAACGGACCAGCCCGTGTGGATCCGGCTGCGGCTCGTCGTCCGCGACGACGAGGTGATCGCTGACTGGACCGATTCCGACCCGCAGGCCAAGGGGCCGGTGAACGCCACGTTTGTCGTGACCGCGGCCGCATCGTACAGCGGTCTGCTGCACGTCACGAGCAATGACATCCCTCGCAACTCGGGCTGCTACAGGCCGATCCGGGTCGTTACCAAGCCCGGGTCGGTGGTCAACGTGCGCCATCCCGGCCCATCGGTCGGAGGCAATACCGAGACCCACCCCCACATCCAGAATGTCGTCGTAGCGGCCCTCAGCCAAGCCATCCCGGACCGGACTGCGGCCGCCGAAGGCGCCAGCGGCTGCAACTTCCTGTTCGCGGGCGTCCACCCGGCTACGGGCGAGTACTACACGAACTACCACATCGACGGGAGCGGCTGGGGTGGCACGGCATTCCACGACGGCGACTCGGCTTTGTGCCCGGAGAACGGCAACTGCCGCAACACGCCGGTGGAGGTCCTAGAGACCAAGTTCCCGTGGCGGACGCTCGAGTATCGCCTGCGCCCCGACTCGGGCGGCCCCGGCAAGTACCGGGGTGGTCTCGGAAGTTCCCGAATCCTGAGGGTGCTCGCTCCCGAGATCACCGTGAATGCGCTGATGGACCGCACGAAGACCCGGGCTTGGGGCCTCTTCGGAGGCAAGGAGGGGGGCTATGGCGGAATCTTCGTCAAGAAGCGGGGCGACACCCAGTTCCGGAGATTCTCGGAGGCCTTCGGCACGGTATCCGATTCAAAGTTCACGCGCGTTGTGCTCAAGGAAGGCGACGAAGTGATGATCCACTCGCCGGGGGGCGGCGGCTACGGGCCGGCCACCGAGCGATCGTCTGAGGCGATTGCGGAAGACCTTAGGCAAGGATGGATCTCCGAGAAGGCTGCTAAGGATCTCTACCGCCACGGCAGGCAGCGGAATCGAGCAGCGCGGGCTAAGCGCGGTCCCCGAAGCGGAACCGGAAAGCGCTAGGGGGAGCGGAAACGGGATGGGGACTTGGCGAAGGAATCCGGCACAGTGGTACGAGCAGACCATGGTCTACTGCGAACTCTGCGGGCGGGTGATACCGAAGAACTTCTGGGTCGTGGAAGAGGATTCGCGCGAGCTGATCTTCTGCGATCCGGACTGCGAGCAGCTCTACCGGGACTACTGGGTGCCGGCCCGCCGCCAAGCCTGACGCAACCGGAACGCTCAGCCCCGCAGCGCGTGCGCTTTCCCAGATCGAAGCAGTTCACCGCGTCCAGAAGTCGTCCGGCTTGTCCATTGCAACGAACTGATCCACGTTCTCCTGCGTGACCTCATCGAGCTCGATTGGCTGGCGCTTCGGAACACTCTCGCCCCGGAAGATCTGGATCATCGATTTCACGCTCAGTGCGCCGTGCAGCCTCGGCGGGTGAATGATTGTGTACTTACCCAGACCGGCCTTGATCATCTTGAGGCCCCCGTTGTACCCGTCCAGCCACGTGAGGCAGGGCCGGTTGTCCCGCATCATCTCGTCGGTGATGCCCGCCGCGCGCAGTGCCTGGATCCCGCCTACGGCCATTTCCCCGCTGTCGAAGTGGATGCCGTCCAGATCGGGATGGGCGGTGATGATGTTCTCCATAACCCGCTGGCCGCTAGCCCTGGACCAGTCACCCGCTTGGCGGACCGCCTCGATCTGGGGATGCCGCCCCAAGACAGTGTCGTAGCCTGCATTCCTCTCCACCGCCGGGCCGGCTCCAGGCAAGCCCTCGATGATCGCGATCTTCCCCCTGCCTCCGATGAGGCTGACGAGCCTTGACAGCCCCCGAAGCGCTCCGAACGTGTGGTCAGTCGAAACGAACGTGGCGTACTGCTCGCTGGCCACCTTGCGGTCGACTATCACGACGGGTATCCCTTCCTTGGCGCACTCGTCCAAGATTGGGTTGGCCACGTAGAGGTTTGCTGCACCGATGATCATGCCGTCAACCCCTTTCGTCAGCAAGTCCTCCATGTCCGATACCTGCTTGGCGGGAGAATCGTTGGCATCGGTGATCAGGAGGTGCACGTTGGGATACTTCGCGACTTCTTCCTCGATCGCCTCGCGAAGGGCCGTGCGCCAAGTATTGGTCTCTGAGGCATTGCTGAAACCGACCGTCCACTCGCGGTCCTCGAAGGCCAGCCCAGCTTCACGGGTGTCAACGAGTCGCTGCTGGGAACATCCGCAGCCCAGGGCAGAAAGACCCCCGACCGCTACCTGCGCGACGAACTCTCGGCGATTCGGCGGCGGGCCGCCGGCTGCGCGAACGCTGCGTCTGCCCCTCATACCGTGCCAGCTCGCAAGGTGATCGTGCACAAGCGCGGCCTCTCCTCCAACAATCTACTCGTCGCGCTTCTTGTACAGCACGACGGCGACAAGAATAATAAGCCCCTTGGCGATGCCCTGAGTGTACGGCGAGACATTCCGGAGGTTCAGCAGGTTGTTGATCATCGAGATGATCAGCGCTCCCAGCAGTGTTCCGCGCAGCGAGCCCACGCCACCGAACAGGCTCGTGCCGCCCAAGACGACGGCCGCGATCGCATCCAGCTCGAGGCCGCGGCCCGCCCATGGATCGCCGACCGTCACGCGGGCACTGAAGATGATGCCTCCCAGTGCGGCACAGGCATTGCTGATCATGTACGTGATCAGCTTCACTCGATGCACGCGTATCCCTGACAGGCGGGCCGCCTCCTCGTTTCCACCGACTGCGTACACCTGGCGGCCGTAGGGGGTGTAGCGGAGGACGAAGTCGCCGAGTGCGAAGGTTGCGAGCATGATGATCACCGGCACGGGCACGGGGCCGATCGAGCCCGCCCCCAGCCATGCGTAGGACCCTTGGATTCCTCCGATCGGCTTGCCGCCGGATATCGTCAGGGCGGCGCCGCTCGCAATGGCCATCATTGCCAGAGTCACCACGAAAGGTGCCACGCCGCGCCAGATGATGATCGCGGCATTCAGGGCCCCGACGGCGGCACCGAGCGCAAGGGTGAACAACAGGACCACTGACAGGGGGTAGCCCGTTCCGTTGGCGAACAGGAGGGCCCCGACGACGCTGTACAGGCTCAGCGTCATTCCCACGGAAAGGTCGATTCCCGCGGTGAGGATGACGAACGTCATGCCCACGGTGACCACGCCAAGCATGGAGGTCTGGCGAAGAATGTTGAGGACGTTCCGCTCAGAGGCGAAACTTGGTGCCAGCGTCACTCCGAGCGCGACGATCAGGAGGAATCCGATGACGGCTCCGGCACTGGGGCCAAATCGCTCCAAGGCATGCTCGAGCCGCCGCCAAAGAGCGCGGATGGAGGTAGAGAACGGGGGGGCCGGCGAGGTCTCGTCACCGTCTACTTCGTGGCCGTCGCTCATCGCCGACCGAATCGCCACAGCGAGCCTCGCCACCGGGCGACTCGCCTCGACTCGCGCACTGCCGATCGTCGCACACCGCAGGAGTCAACTCGTCAGCTTCTCCATCATCACGGCCAAGGAATCCACTGTTGGGGTCTCCGGACAAGGACGCGCGGGCGGCTCTGGAATCGATCGTCCGCGGCAGCAGCTGGCCTTCACACCCAAACCCCGGTCTCGCCATGACATTCGCCAAGGAGCCAGCCATGGCCATCGACTGCGGGGAGCGCAGACCCAGGGCTGGCCGCCGAATGTTGAACAGGTACCAACCCGCGACACTGCGCCCAGCAGTGCTCTAGGATTGGCCGTTCGCCGGCCAGGCATCACGCGGCGCGTAGACTGGATGTCTGCTGCTGGAGTAATGGCAACCGCGGATCGCACAACACCACGTGAGACCAGAATCGCGAAGGCCCTTCGTTGGGTCGAGCGCGTAGGCAACCGCCTGCCGGACCCGGCAGCGCTGTTCGTCATCGCTCTCGTTGCCGTGTGGGTCGCGTCGTGGCTTCTGGCAGGTCACGAATTCACCGTCCCGGCCAAAGACGGCGCCAAGACGCTGGCGGTGCAGAACCAGCTCTCAGGGCCGAGTCTGGCCTCGTTCCTGGCGAGCATGGTGTCGGTGTTCACCGGATTCGCACCGCTGGGCGTCGTCCTAGTGGCGCTCCTCGGAGTTGGAGTCGCCGAGCACACCGGGTTCATCCGTGCCGGCCTAAAGGGCCTCGTCGGTGTGACCCCACCGAGCCTCTTGTCCCCGATGCTGCTCTTGGTGGCAATCATTAGCCACACTGCGGCGGATGTCGGGTACGTCCTCGTGATTCCTCTGGGAGGGGTCATCTTCCATTCCGCAGGGAGGCACCCGCTGGCGGGCATCGCCTGCGCCTTCGCTGGCGTCTCCGGCGGCTTCGGAGCAAACTTCATCCCGTCGGCCATCGATCCGCTGCTGCAGGGCTTCACCCAGTCGGCGGCGCAAATCCTGGACTCCAGCCGAGAGGTAAACCCGCTCTGCAACTGGCTATTCACCAGCGTGTCGAGCGTGCTGGTCATCCTCGTCGGATGGTTCCTGACCGACCGGGTGATCGAACCGCGTCTTCGGGGTACCGATCTCGATGGAGAGGGATCCGACAGTGTTGAGACACAGGCCCTGACCCGAAAGGAGCGCACCGGCGTGTGGGCCGGACTCGCCGCTATGGCTGTGGGCCTTCTGGTGCTGGTCTTGGCGGTCGTGCCAGCGGATTCTCCACTGCGCGGCCCAGATGGACAGGTCAGTTCCTTCGAAGCTCCGCTGATGCAATCGATGATTCCGCTGATCTTCCTGCTGTTCCTAGTTCCGGGAACGGTCTACGGATACGTGGCAGGGACCGTCCGCAGCCACCGCGACATCGTCGAGGGCATGAGCAAGTCCATGTCGACGATGGGCTACTACCTCACGATGATCTTCTTCTGCGCCCAGTTCACGGCAGCCTTCGGAAAGTCGAACCTCGGGGCTCTCCTCGCGGTGGAAGGAGCCGAGTTCCTGAAGGCGCTGGGCCTTCCTGGAATGGTGACCGTTGGCGGGATCATTCTGCTGAGCTGCCTCGTGAACCTGCTGGTCGGGTCCGCGTCCGGCAAGTGGGCACTGCTCGCCCCGGTGTTCGTCCCGGTCCTGATGCAGGTGGGGCTTTCGCCCGAACTCACACAGGCCGCCTATCGTGTCGGGGATTCCACAACGAACATCGTCACGCCCCTGATGCCTTACTTTCCGCTGGTGGTGGCCTTCTGTCAGAGGTGGGTGAAGAACACGGGCATCGGCACGGTGACGTCCATGATGTTGCCCTACTCACTCACCCTGTTGGTCACGTGGTCCCTGCTGTTGGGACTGTGCTGGGCATTGGGGATTCCGTTGGGATTGCAATCGACGTACGTATACCCCTGATTTCGCCCGAACTTCGTCGCGGTCATGCGGCTCACCGGCCTCTTCGGGCTCGCCTCGTCCAGCCTAGGCTCGACGGCCGTGGCAGCCCCCTTCTCGGCCAACGCCTGCCCGCCGCAGTTGCTTCGCTGCGATAGCGGCCGCCGTCACCAGTACCCGCAACTGGTTGGCCTCGAACCGGTGGCAGCCGGTGCGGTCCATCGGCGGTCCCCGCTTGAGGTTCTTCAGGCGATTCTGTGCATCCCCTCGCGGGAGTCAAACCTGCTGGCTCGCGATGATCGGTTTCTGGCTCATCGCTTTGATCCTTTCCAGGGCTTCGCCTGGCGCGATCAGAATCGTGTCGTGCACCCACCCGGCTGATCAGCGTTGAAGATGCAAACTTGGGTTGATACGACAGGTGACCCTAGGGACTTTCTACGAGCGGACGATCCAGTTGGCACTGACTCGCCCGGGCCATGGTTCTAGGAGACAACACTTTGCCCGGAGGTATGGGCATGAGTTCCAGCTGTGTGTGATCGACGAAACGTACCTCCCGAATCACTGAGCTGAACGTCAGTGAGGGCAGCGAGAGCTACCGGAGGTCACGACTACCGTGAATCTTCCGGTAGGGAACGAAAACGTGACTCGGTATGCCTACATCTTCTTGGATGAGTCTGGGAACTTCGACTTCGGTAGTAGTGGAACCCGCTATCTCGTGCTGACTAGCGTTAGCATACTCCGCCCGTCTCCGATGTGGGGCCGCCTTGACGCCTACAAGTACCACTGCATCCAAACCGGCACGGACGTCGAGTGCTTCCACTGTTACCACGGCCGCTGGCCTGTGCGAAGTGCCGTCTTCAATCTCATTGCTGAGCATCTAGACAACATTCGCATTTCCTGCGCGGTGAGCGAAAAGGAAGGGTTCGCCCCCGAGATGCGCGAAGACAAGCGCCTCTACCCGTGGATGTTGGGATTCTTGCTGAGGCATGCGCTGTCTGAAGAGCTGGCCGCTGGTGCCGAGGGAATCATCGTCATCACTGACACCATTCCGGTGAACAGGAGGCGGAGAGCCGTTGAGAAAAGCATCAAGCAAGCGGTGGTGAGCGGCCAGTTGCCGAAAGTGACGTACCGGATCCTGCATCACCAGTAGCGCTCCCACTGCGGGTTACAGGTGGCCGATTACTGCTGCTGGGCAATCTTCCGAAAGTGGGAGAGGGAGGATCGCAATTGGTATTACGGAATCAAACCAGCCGTACGTCGTGAACTTGATTCGTTCCCGAAAGGATGACCCCCCTGACTACTCCGTTGCGGGAGAGAGCACCCATGGCACTCTTGTCATCAGGAGGGAACCTTTCACGTCGTAACGTAGCACCTCATGCTCCCAAGTGAGTTAGATCGGAGGAGGGCGTGCACGACACGATTTTTGGATTTCGCGCTGAACTGGGTCCGGACGGTTCAGAATCCAGGTGCCTTGTAGGGATGCAAGTGGAGTGACGGGTCGCTAGCGGAGGGGCAGATTGCCCTGCACGGCTGGGGCGAGTGTGGTTTGGGCCAATGCGGCGTCGGAGGCGGCCTCCGCACGGCGGGCATCGGCCAACTTCTCGGACACAGCGAGATTCTCCCCGTAGAGTAGGCGCAGCCGCTCGAATGTCGCCACCTGCTCGGCCATGGCCTCGACCTCGGCGGCTGGCACCGACCGGGTGGTCTGCTTGCCGCGCTACTTGTACTTGAGGATGTAATACGGCCTCGTGCCCAAGGTCCCCCTCCTGCTGGCAGTGGTAGGACGGTCTGCCGCAACGGTGGTAGCACTTGGCGAGCGAGCCGGGAAACAAGTCCCCCAGTGAGTCCATCTCGCCCATGATCCGATAGCGCTGCTCCTCGAGGGATCAGGATTCCCGCATAGCAGGCACGTCCTAGTGTTTAGCTCGTAGATGGAGATATCCCCTGTCAAGACGCGGGACTGACGGTGAGGCAGACGGAATCTCTTCGCTTCATGCAGTTCTTCAAGGCGATGGGGATCTTCAACGTCGGCAAGCCATCTGCTCGCTCTGTGCCCTGCCTTGCTGCATGGTTTCGGTGTGTTCTGGCGGTTTGTTCCCGGAATCCGTGCACTCTCGACCGCCCGTCGGCCACGTCGTGCCAACCTCCTAGCCGTTTGCCGATCCCGATTTGCCATCGTCGACACCGACGACAGAAACCCAGCCACGGTCGCATTGACTCAATGACCCACCCATCTCAAGACCATGTCGTGCACCCAAGTCTAAGGGGTGCACGACACGATTCTGGACGTCGGGGATTTGTCCTCGATCCGGATCACACAATCGAGTATCGAGGCCTTGCTGCAAGGTCCGGACATCCTGCTCGAGCGGCTGAGAGCTCCGTAGCCACCCTGACGTCGAGACCAGTCTCCCTCCGGCCCACAAATCATTCAGAATCGGCCAAGAGCCGCCACCTCACCAGAGCCGATCCGTAGCGATGGCGTATCTGTGCCGTTGTCTTCAACGCAAGACCAGCCCTGGATGCGCAGCATGCTGCGGTAGGCCCGCTCCGCTGTCGGAGGCA
Source organism: Bryobacterales bacterium (assembly GCA_028819235.1). Lineage (GTDB taxonomy): Bacteria > Acidobacteriota > Terriglobia > Bryobacterales > UBA6623 > VXMF01. The sequence goes on along the minus strand of JAPPMC010000248.1, from coordinate 5,982 downwards.
TCGCGAGGGTCCCGCATTGGGAAGCAGAGAACTGCACTTGCTCCCTCCTGCTTGTTGGTCCCGCCGCCATCAAGACTTGCCTGACGGCGCCGAAGAACGGCGACGTTGCTTGTTTGACCATGTCTGGAACTGTGTGTCTCGACCTACCATCCCAACAGGTCCCTGAGGAATCCCGGGATGAACGGAATGGCGATTGTGATGGCCAGCAGTATTGCCAACATGGCCGGTACCACTATGGAGATGATCAGCACGAGCACGGCCTGGACTGTCGCGATCTGCGCAAGCTCGCGGACCACCAAGACGGCGATGATCAGCGCATAGCACAAGGCGATGAACCATCCGACCAACGGGATCAGCGAGAAAACACTCGGTGCCGACGCAAAGAGGAAGGTTCGGAACCAGGCTCCGAAACCGGGCACGGCTTCGGTGAAGAGCTTGGAGACGACCATCAACAAGAGCGATTCAAGTGCAATTGCGGCCAAGGCAAACGCCATGACGACGGGCAGGAGCACCACCAGCAAGAGGTTGCCGATTGCGGTGGCAACCGCGAACACCACAAAGCCCTGCGATGTCGCCGAGGTGTCCGCCGCGATGCCGGCAAACACTCCAGGCTTCAGTCGCAGAACGTCCTTGACGCGGTCCCACGTCGACGCGGACGATACCGAGCCACCGATGTCGGTGACTCCGGGGGCTTGCTCGTCGAAGTTCACATTGCCTCTCATGCAGTCCCGAGTGCCGGCATTCGGCGCTCAGGAGGCCGATGAAACGGTAGCACGACCACGGGGGGGCGGCACATCCGTCACCGCGCGGCCGGCGCGAGCGCGATCATTCGGTGACGGGGCAGCGCGAGACCGGCGACTATAGCGCTCCTAGCTGCCAAACCATCGACCCTGTCGAGGATATAATTGGCGCCGGGCCGGACAGGCGGCAGGAGGGACATCACGCGCTTCACAGTCCGAGTCAACCGGACAGAGATGTCCACGGATTCCCCGGCGGAGCGTCCGCTGCTGGAAGTTCTGCGGGAGGACTTCGGCCTCACCGGCACGAAGTACGGCTGTGGCGAGGGCCAGTGCCGCGCCTGCACCGTGTTGATCGACGGTCGGCCGGAGCCGTCGTGCTTGACCCCCGTCTCAAGTGCGGCCGGCGCGAGCGTTACGACGATCGAAGGGCTCGCTTCAGACGGGGATCTCACCCAGGTTCAGCGTGCGTTCCTAGAGGCGGACGCAGCGCAATGCGGGTATTGCACGGCCGGGATGATCGTTGAGGCAACGGCGCTGCTCCGGCGGAATCCAAAGCCGACCCGGTCGGAAATCTTGGACTCGATGAACCCCCATCTGTGCCGCTGCTGCGGCTACCCCAACATCCTGAGGGCGGTGGAGATGGCCGCACGGCCGGAGGGGGACGATGCCTGAGGGATTCCGGGACGATCTGTTCGAACCCGACCGCAAGGAACTCGGCGAGGGCCCAGTGTACCGGTTTGCCCTCGACCGGCGCGAATGGGTCGCCGCAATGGGCGCCGGCCTGCTGGTCACTGCGGCGGGCGAGGTGGCACTTAGCGCTGGAGCCGCGGTCGCCGAGATTCCACCCTCGACGCGGCTGCACTTGGGTGAAGACGGATCGATCACTGTCCTGACAGGCAAGGTCGAGGTCGGCCAAGGCTCGCGGACTGAGATTGCCCAAGCGGCGGCCGAGGAACTCTGCGTTGCGCCCGAAGATCTGCGAGTCATCCTTGCCGACACGTCGGTGACGCCGAATGACGGCTCCACGGCTGGAAGCCGCACTACCCCCTCGACAGTCCCGGTAGTGCGGCGGGCCTGCGCCGCTGCTCGCGAACTGCTCCTACGCACTGCGGCGGATTCGTGGGATCTGGACCCTACCAAATTGCGGGTTGATGCCGGCTCCGTGGCCCATGCGGACGAGCGGGTTTCGTATGCGCACTTGGCCAGGTCAAGCCGCCTGACCTCCACGGGAGACGATGCGGTCCCACGGAGAGTCCCGCTCACGAAGGTTGGGGATTGGAAGGTGCTCGGTCGGTCGGCACTCAAGGTCAGGTCGCGGGAGATCGTGACTGGCGCACACCGCTACCCATCGGATATCGTGCGTCCGGACATGCTCTACGGCTGCGTCCTGCGACCACCGTCGTACGGGGCTGAGCTTATGAGCGTTGACCTCGCGCCCGCAACTCGGTTGGACGCCGTGGCGGTGCGAGACGGGGAGTTCGTGGGCTTTGCCGCGAAGACTTCCCACGAAGCGCGGAATGCGATGAAGGCCTGCTCGGAGACTGCGAGGTGGCAATCGGGGCCCCATCCGTCGAGCGAAGAACTCGGCACGCTCCTAAAGGCCCGCGCTCAGACAAGCGGCGGTGGTCGCCGCGGCCCCCGAAGACGCGAAAGCGGAGACGTGACGGCGGCACTTGCACGCGGGACCAATCTCGCGCATTCATACGAGATCCCCTATGTCCAGCACGCTCCTATGGAGCCGCGGGCGGCTGTGGCCGAATGGGACGACAGCAGGCTCACGGTCTGGACAGGAACCCAGCGACCGTTTGGTGTCCGCGATCACCTCGCGGAGGCGTTTCGCCTCAGGCCCGAGGCAGTGCGCGTGATCGTTCCCGACACCGGAGGGGGATTCGGCGGCAAGCACACGGGAGAGGTGGCCATTGAGGCCGCCCGACTGGCCAAGGCGGCGGGCAAGCCAGTTTCGCTGCGCTGGACGCGTGCGGAGGAATTCGTATGGGCCTACTTTCGGCCAGCGGCGGCGTTCGAGGTTCGGGCAGCCCTCAACGGCACAAGAATCGTGGCCTGGGACTTCACGGCCTACAACCCAGGCACGGCGGCGATCGAGACACCATACGCCATTCCGCACGTCCGGACGCAGTACTTTCCGTGTGACGCGCCCCTGCGAGAAGGCTCCTACCGGGGCATCGGAGCAACCGGCAACAACTTTGCCCGGGAAGTCTTCATGGATGAACTTGCCGCCGCAGCCGGCGTGGATCCGCTCGAGTTTCGACTGGAGAACCTTGCCGACGAGCGCATGAAAGCCGTGCTCCGGGCTGCCGCCGACCGATTCGGCTGGCCAGGCACCGAGTCTTTCGGCCCGGGCCTCGGGACGGGCATCGCCGCCGGATTCGAGAAGGGTTCCTACATCGCCATCTGCGCCGAAGTGCGCACGACGGGCGGTCGTGTAGAGGTTGAGCGGCTGGTCTCGGCGTTCGAGTGCGGGGCGATCCTGAATCCCCGCAACGTGCAGGCCCAGGTCGAAGGCTGCGTAATCCAAGGGTTGGGCGCAGCCCTGACGGAAGAGATCCGCTTCGAGGGGGGACGCCTCCTGAACGGCTCCTTCTCGCGGTACCGAGTCCCTCGATTCCAAGACGTGCCACCTATGGAGACGGTCTTGCTTGACCGGACCGACATTGATTCTGCCGGCGCTGGGGAGACCCCCATCATCGCCGTGGCTCCGGCCCTGGCGAATGCCGTCTTCGCCGCGACCGGCGAGCGCCAGCGCTCGCTGCCCCTGCGACTGCCCCGAGCGTAAGCCACGCAAACCCGACGCGCTCGTCGACTGCGGAGCGGTCCGGGTAGGGATCCCTAGGGCGTGTCGGTCCGCGCATGTCCCGACCAGAGAGGCCGTAGGACGTAGAGCCCGTGTAAGGCGTGTGTCGGGATGCAGTCGCCCGTGTCGGGCGGCGACGCGACACTGCGGCGTCATGCCGACCTCGCCGGTCCTTGCAGTGCGGGAACTTCGCAGGACAGCACGACTGGCGGCAGCCACTGAAATCCGCCGGGACGCCCACCGGGCAGCTCCTGATGGCCCCGAGCGGAGCTCGCGCAAGCCTAACGGGCGGCTGTTAGGATGGCCCGCAGCGATGGAAAGATCCCGTATGCCGAGAAGGCGCTCCGCGTTGCGCCTGCTTCAGTTCCTCCTGCTTGGCCTGCTCCCAACCGCTCCCGGCCTCGCCCAGCCCCGGCCAAACTTCGTCTTCATCCTGACGGATGATCACGGGTGGAGCCAATTGTCATTCTCGATGGACCCGGACGTCGAACATGCCGCTTCCGAGTTCCTCGAGACACCCAGCATGGCCCGTCTCGCCAAGGAGGGTATGAGGTTCGCCAGCGGCTACTCGCCGGCGCCCCTTTGCACGCCCACGCGGCGCAGCATTTTCTGCGGGATGACCCCGGCCCGCCAACGAGGCACGGAGTTTGCCTCCGAGTTTGACTGGCAGGGACGGCTTACCCTGCCACATGCTCTGAAGCAGGCTGACCCCGCCTACCGCACGGCGCACTTCGGGAAGTTCGGCTCACAAATGGGCGCCAGTCCGGAGCAGGTCGGCTTTGACGAGAGCGATGGGTCCACCACCAATCGCACGGGAGGCATGCGCGCCCCCATGAACGAACGCGGGCAAAGCGTAACGAAGGAAGACCCCAAGCTGGCCTTCGCGATCACCGAGCGCGCCATCGACTTTGCGAAACGGCAGGTGGCTGACGGGCAGCCATTCTACGTTCAGGTCAGCCACTATGCCGCACACCTGCAGGTCCAGACCCGACCGGAGTCGCTCAAAAAGTTCGAGAGGAAGGGGCGGCCAGATCGCGCGGTGACGCACGCCTTCGCGGGCATGCTGCTGGATCTGGACGAGGCGGTAGGCAGAATACTCGATGCACTCGACGCACTCGGCGTTGCTGGGAGGACCTACGTGATCTTCATGGCGGACAACGGCGGTCGGGGGACGATTCCCGGTGCGCAGGAGAACTTGGCCCCGCCTAACCGTCCGCTCAACGGTGCTAAGCACACCTTGCTCGAGGGCGGGATTCGAGTGCCGTTCCTTGTCCGAGGCCCGGGCGTCGCGTCGAACTCGGTCTCACATGTCCCAGTCACAGGGTATGATCTGCTGCCAACTCTGTACGACCTCGCCGGAGGAACCGAACCACTGCCGAGCGAAGTGGACGGAGGAAGCTTCCGAGCCGTGCTTGAGAATGGCGGAGCCGGCCAGGTCGAGAGGGCCTTCGGCGGCCTCGTGTTTCACCGACCGAAGCGTCGGAGCAATCCGGCTTCGGCAATCCGAGTCTCCGATCACAAACTGCTGCTTCGATACGCGACCGAGAGTCGCCCCCGATCTCGAATGCTCTTCAACCTAGCAACCGATCCCCTGGAGGCTAGGGATCTGAGTGATCAACAATCCGACAAGGCCGACGAACTCGAAAAAATGCTGCTGGGATACCTGGAATCAGTGGGAGCGGAGGAGCCATCAAGCAGGTGAACGTCGGGGCCCCTTAGGCCGTGCGGCGGACTAAGTGCCGATGCCCCAGGTCCAGAACACGGTTCCCCTTCGGTTTGGAAGACTTGGCCAATTGCGATTGGGAAGGCGTGGAACGATGGGCCTACATGGGCGCGTCCGAGGGTGCCCGGTCGCCGAGCATGGCGACACTGCGCAGAGCTTCACCATGTCTGCACTCGCCGGTCGCGATCTGACTGGCCGATTGGCACTGTGCGGAAGAGGCCCGGCTGAGCCTGAATGCAAGAACGGCTTACTGATCAACACCGGTTCTCACGGCGATACTGGCCCCTAATCGGTGTCCGGCCCTTGCTTGCTTGGTCTTATCTCACCGACATTGGTGCAGCTCTTCATGCGTGCCCAGTTCGCACCCTGGTCGTTGATGGCCTGCTCCTCGGGTGATCTTGTGCATTTCGGGCGTGCGTCGTACCTCGCACAGCCCCGGATCAGATGCCTGGACCACAGCCATGAGTCGTTTGGCAGGCAGCAGCAACTAGCTGTCGATTCCGTTCGGTCTCCGCCGTCCCGCCTGTCCAGAATGCCCCGAGTGACCTGATTCCCCCAGTTTGTCAATTGGTACAAGATCCGCTATTCAGGTCATACAAGACATGCTGGGTGATCCTGAGCCCCCTCCCTGCCCCGAGGACTCCCCCCCACCCTCAGGGCGATTCTTTTTTGAGAGGCCAGAGCTGAGCATGGTGGGAGAGGGATGA
>JAPPMC010000282.1 GCA_028819235.1 Bryobacterales bacterium | reverse complement strand
CTAGCCGCGTCTCAGCAGGAGCCCCGCTCGTGACTTATGGGGCAAGGGCAGCTCGCGCCAGCACCACGACGGCCTGGCGCTGGGCGTATACATTAGGCGCGGGTTGCGTGGGTCGGATCCCAGATGGACGCTTGCCGAACTGCGCGCCCAAGCGCTGACGCTCTGGGAACACGAGTACTCCGGACACTTCGCCGTGGAGGAGCGCTTCGTCTTCCCGGTCGCCAGGAAGGCGATTCCCGACCCTTCTCTGGTCGACGCACTCCTGGCCGACCACGAGGAGTTGCGTTCCTGCTTCTCGCTGCTCCAGCGGCGGCCTCCAGAGCAGTGCCGCGACCTGTTGCTCAAGCTAGGGGAACGGCTGGTGCGGCACATCCGGAGGGAAGAGCGAGAACTCTTCCAAGCCCTTCAGGCGAGCCTCGACGAGTGCGCCATGAAGGCGCTCGGAAAACACGTTGAGGAGCAGCTGCCCGCGATGTGCCTTGTGCTCGGCAGCGCCGACGCGTGACGCGGGCACTACTTCCCGGGGACGCTATCGAGGCCGGGTGGGCGTAACAGGTCGCGCAGCGGTCTCTCGGGGCTCACCGCCCGCCTCCAGATTGCGCTCGAGGGTCGTCTCGATCTGGCGCATGATGCCGCCAGTCTCAAAGTCAATCGCTACGCGCACCGCGTTCTTGATGGCCTGGCGGGTCGACCTGCCGTGGCAGATGATCGCCCCCCCGCGCACGCCGAGCATCGGGGCCCCGCCGTACTCCTCGTAGTCCACACGCTTCTGGAACTCTTCAAATGCGCCCTTGGCAAGGCCGTACCCTATCTGGCGCATCACGGTCGCCTCCAGCGACTTGATCAGCATGGTCTTGATCGTGGAGACGAGGCCCTCGCTGACCTTCAGCGCGACGTTTCCGACGAAGCCGTCGCACACCACCACGTCGGCGTTCCCCGAGAACAGGTCACGGCCCTCGACGTTTCCGACAAAGTTCAGGGTCCGCTTCCTGAGCAGTGCCATCGTCTCGCGGGTCAGCTCGTTGCCCTTGTGGTCCTCCTCGCCGATCGACAGCAGACCCACTCGCGGCCTCTCGCAGCCGAACATCACGCGAGCGTAAACGTGGCCCATGACCGCGAACTCGGCCAGCATCGCTGCCGTGCAGTCCACGTTTGCGCCCACGTCCAAGACCAGCGTGCGACCCCCGGACCCGGTCGGGAAGACCTGCGCCACCGCCGGCCGCTTCACGCCCGGAATGCGGCCCATGCCCTGCAGGGCGGAGGCCATCACGGCGCCTGTGTTGCCCGCTGAGACCAGTCCCGCAGCCTTACCCTCATGCACGAGCTTGGCGGCCACGCGGATCGAGCTGTCCTTCTTGGACCGCAGTGCCACCGACGGGTTGTCGTGCATTGTCACCACGTCACTCGCGTTGACGATCTCAATCTGGCCCTTGGCGGGAAAGTGGCGCGAGAGTTCCCTGCGCAGCGCGCGCTGGCGTCCCACGAGCAGGATCCTTGCTCCGAACTCTTCGGCGGCGAGCAGCGATCCCTCGACTTCCACCGCCGGAGCGCCGTCCCCGCCCATGGCGTCGACTGCGATGGTGACTGGTGGGGACACTTAGCTCGGCCTCGCGCTCGCGGCGGCGTCCTATTCTTCGTCGACTTCGACGACCTCGCGGCCCTTGTAGTGGCCGCACTCCGGGCAGACGCGGTGCGGTAGGATCATGACCCCGCAGTTGGCGCAGATGGACCCGGCCGGGCGCTTGAGACGATGGTGGGAGCGGCGCTTGTCACGCCGGGCTCTGGAATGCCTGCGCTTCGGGACTGGCATGCTTGAATCCTCCCAAGGGTTGGTGTTTCAGCGCTTTAGGGACAGCTGGCGTAGCGCGTCCCAGCGCGGATCCTCAAATCGCGGCCTGCAGGTGCACGGGTCCACGTTGCGGTCGCTCCCGCAGATCTGGCACAGCCCTTTGCAGCCCGGGCCGCACAAGTTGCGCACCGGGAACCAGAGGAGCAACTGCTCGCGGATCACATCGGGCAGCGCGACCCCGTCCCCCTCGTAGAATCCGACCTCTGTCTCTGCGCGACTGATTGCCGCCTCGCCGCCGCTGTCGATCATCTCCATCGGATAGAAGTGCAACTCGAAATCGGCGTCAAAGTCGTGGCGGACCTGCTTCAGACAAAGATCGCAGTCGCACAGCGCGGAGGCCTCAATGCGCCCCCGCACGCGGATCGATCGCAGCCCGTGCTTGTCCAGCAGCGTTGCGCAGCCGGACGCCGAGACCCCCTTGGCCAGATCCCAGTGCTCAGGGAGTCGCACAAGGCCGCTGTCGATCACTGCCCGAAAGTGAAACGGCTTTTCTTCCAATGCCGCCGTGCTGATGAACCATGCTCGTTCCGCACGGAGCAACTCCCAGTGTACCCGCGTCCCGCGCGAGGGCGCAATCAGCCGCGAGCCCCAAGCAGCTTGCAGGGGGCACCGGCGCTCCATGCTACGGCTGGATTTGGCGGGTGAGCGCGGCCAATCCTGGCCAAGGTCCATTCGCCGTTGGGACATATGATCGCGGCTTGCGCAGCCGGCTATCGGCGCGAGGCTGGTCCTTCTGTCAGCCGGTCGCCAGCACCTGCTCCCCGCGCGGCGGCGACGCCTCGTCGAGGTGCCTTGCTGCGCACCGCGTGGTCAATTGCGGGTGCCGGCACTTGCGACCACCGCGCCGCTGGGTTTACCATCGTTGCCGGGAACAGCCAAGGGAGCAGGCACATTCTTTTGTTGATGTTTGGGACGCTTGCCGGAGTCGATCCTTG
>JAPPMC010000292.1 GCA_028819235.1 Bryobacterales bacterium | reverse complement strand
GACCAAGGATCGACTCCGGCAAGCGTCCCAAACATCAACAAAAGAATGTGCCTGGAGCTGACCCAGCCGTTCGTCGAGTTGGACAACCGCATGGCGAACTTCATCCTTGAGCCGGAGGACTCCCTGTTCGGGCAGCTCATCCTGGCCGGTGACAGCAGGAAGCCTCGCAGTCTGCTGAACACGGACATGAACAACATCGCCCCGCGATTCGGATTCGCCTACCGCATTGTTGAGGGACTCGTCATCCGCGGTGGCTACGGCGTCTTCTACGGCCAAGACGAGGGGACCGGAGTGAACCGCCGGATGACGAACAACCCTCCGTTCTTCGGATTCGGGGGAATCTCGCTGCCGAGCGACCAATTGAATCCCTCCAGCACGATCCCGCTGAGCGGTTCCTTGCCTCCTCGGCCGGATCCGATCGCTCCCGGGGACTTTGTCCTCAACCCGAGGTCCACGGCCCGTCTGCGGAGCTGGTACCACACGCTCGACATGCCGACCGTCCAGCAGTGGAACGTGAGCATCCAGAAGCAGCTCCCGGGCAACGTCATGTGGGAGGTCAACTACGTGGGCAACACGGGCAGGCAGCTGTACGCGTCCTACGAGGGCAACCAGCCCACCCCGGGCGCCGGATCGCCAAACAACCGACGGCCGCACGGGGAGTACACCCGGGCGCGGATCTTCAGGACCGAACCGTGGGCGACGAGCGATTACCACGGCGTTTCGACCCGCTTGGAAAAGCGCTTCAGCGGCGGCCTGTCCTTCCTCACTGCCTTCACGCACGGGCGGTCTCTGGACACCGCCAGCAACCTTGGCAACTGTGACGGCTGCGGGCCATCCGGGGATTATGGTGGCGTTCAGAACAGCCGCGATCTTGAAGCGAACCGCGGTCCGTCGAACCACAACATCCCGAACCGCTTCGTCTTCAGCGGCGTCTACAGCCTGCCGTTCAGCGAAGGGGCACTAAAGCACCTGTTCGGCGGCTGGGACGTGTCGGGAATTGTGACGTTCTCAGATGGCATCCCGTTCACACCGGCGCTGAACTTCGACAACGCCAACACCGGCACGACTTCCCGACCAGACCGCATCCGCGACGGAACGCTCTCGAACCCGACCATCGACCGCTACTTCGACATCGACGCCTTCGCATTCCCTCCGCGGTACACCTTCGGGAACTCGGGCCGGAACATTCTCTACGGGCCTGGAACGAACATGGTCAACTTTGCCCTACACCGGAACTTCCCGATCCCGATGAACGAGACCTCCAAGATCGAGTTCCGTTTCGAGGCTTTCAACTTCTTCAATCGCTCGCACTTCGGCCTGCCTGGCCTCTCCATCGGGAACAGGAACGCCGGAGTCATAGGCGGAACGTCTCAGGACAATCGTCAGCTGCAGTTCGGGCTCAGGCTGCTGTTCTGAGCGCGAGGAGGGGGCAGGGTCTGCGCACCGGCCACGGAGGTGTGCCCGAGAGCGCGGCGTTCAAGTCCGTAGATCAATTGTGGGCTTCCACTCTTCCCGCGCTGCACACACCGCGTGACGTAAGTCGGGAGGGTCTCGAGGCCCCGCCAGGGTCGGATGACGAGCCGTTTCTTGGCCGCTTGCAACGGCTAGCGGGCGCGTCGCATCCAGAGACACGCGCGGCCGATTCGCGCGCTTTCGGGACGCGATCGCTTGGGTCGGGGCTGGACCGAGCAGGCTTGCCCGCCAGGCGTTCCCCAGTTGAGCTGCGGTTCTTCAGATCGTACGGCGCGAAGCCGGGCTTGACGTGCACAGAACCGTGCCCATGCCACACTTCACTGCTGAGCACGGTGGCTCAGGGCCTAGATCCTGTAGTAAAGCAAACGTTTACCATGGGCCCTGCGAAAATGCCGCTGTTATGCAAATACCAATTCATGAGCTCTGTCCGACCGGTGCTGAACAGGGTCGACCCTTCTCAAGACACCGACGCGTGGAGTTGAAGATCGGGCCGCCAAGCGTCGAGAGTCAGTAGAAGAGGTATTTCCGCCACTTTTCTTGATGGTTGCCGATCTGGCGCATCAGAGTCCGGCTTGTGTGCAGGGTGAAGGGCTTGGGAGGCGTGCGGAGCTGCATCGACGCTTCGGAGGGAAGTCGGTCCCCCTTCCGGTTGTTGCAGCGTAAGCATGAGGCGACCAGATTCTCCCAAGTATTGGTCCCGCCCCGGGATCTCGGGACTACATGGTCCAGCGTCAGGTCGGCTGCCCCGAACCGCCGATTGCAATACTGGCATGTGTACTGGTCGCGGATCAGGATGTTCTTGCGCGAGATGGCCCGCACTTGGCGTGGAATGCGCCGGTATTCGAGCAAGCGGATGACAGATGGTACGGCGAGGCTCAGCGACGGCGAATGGATCCGGCCGTCACCGGCCTCTTCGGTAGTGGCCACCCCTTTGACGACCAAGACCAGCGCTCGCCGGACTGCGCAGACGTGGACGGGCTCGTAGCTGGCGTTCAGAACCAAGACCGGTCGGTGCAGAGGGCTCGGGACTGTGGGACCGGCCATCAGCGCGGTCTCCGGGCGTCGGCCGCGCCGACAGATGCAGATTCTTGCCCTACGGCCGCGCTGTGGCGGAGCCTAATGCGCCAACCAACGCGCAGGGCAATTGTGTCCTGCCTTGTCGCTCCCAGACTGCCATTAGCGACGAAGAAGGCTCACCTCTCGACGTGAATTGTGGCCGACAGTGGGCGTGGCTGGCGGGAGTGCCCCCGCAGCCGTGATTCGTCAGGAGATTTGCGCGCAGCGCCCCATGTCCTAGGCCGCCCACCGAATGGCCGTACCTTCACAAATAGCAGATCTTCGGCCGTCGGGCCGATCCAAGTTCAAATCCGCCTCAATATCCACCGGTCCTCACGAACGTTTGCTTCCAGATCGACAGGTCTTGCCGGTAGCCGGGACAGGCTGTGGATGCCGAAGGCTGCGATAGACTCAACGGTAGTGAAGCAGCAACGTACGCTCTACGAGAAGGTCTGGGACGCGCATGTCGTCTCGCACGAGCCCGGCTCCCCGGCCATCCTCTATATCGACCTCCACCTCGTGCACGAGGTCACGTCCCCTCAGGCTTTCCAAGGACTGCGGGACAGGGGAATCGGTGTGCGTCGGCCCGACCGGACGCAGGCCACGATGGACCACAGCATCCCAACTCGCGATCAGGCCCTTCCGATCCTGGACGCAATCGCCGCCAAGCAGGTCGAACAGCTGCGCATCAACTGTCGGGAGTTTGGCGTCCCTCTGGCGGACTTGGGGGACCAGGCCCAGGGCATTGTGCACGTGATCGGCCCCGAACTCGGCCTGACTCGTCCAGGGATAACGGTAGTCTGCGGCGACAGCCACACATCGACCCACGGTGCATTTGGAGCGCTCGCTTTCGGGATCGGCACGACCGAGGTCGAGCATGTGCTGGCGACGCAATGCCTGCTCCAGAACCGGTCGAAGACCTGCGAAGTGCGCTTCAGCGGACTTCCGGCCGCCGGTGTCACGGCAAAGGATCTGATCCTGGCCCTGATCTCGAAGATCGGCATCGGCGGCGGCACGGGCTACGTCTTCGAGTACACGGGCGAGGCCATACGAGCACTCTCGATGGAAGGCCGGATGACGGTCTGCAACATGTCAATTGAGGGCGGTGCCCGGGCCGGCATGGTCGCTCCGGACGACGCGACCTTCGAATTCCTGGCAGACAAGCCCCGGTCTCCGAAAGGGGCTGACTGGGATGCTGCCGTGGCGCGCTGGAGGGATTTGCCGACCGACGAAGGCGCGGTCTATGACCGCATCGTTCATCTGGACGCGTCGCGGCTCGAGCCTATGGTCACTTGGGGCACGAATCCCGGAATGGGAGTGGCGATCAGCCAGCCCGTGCCAGAGCCCAACGGCGACTTGGGCGTGCGCAAGGCCCTCGACTACATGAGCATCGAGCCGGGAAAGCCCCTGTTGGGCCAGCCGGTAGACGTGGTCTTCATAGGCAGCTGCACGAATTCAAGAATCTCCGACCTTCGCGAGGCGGCGCGACTCATTCAGGGTCGCAAGGTAAGCCCGGGAGTGCGCATGCTGGTCGTACCTGGCTCGGAACGGGTGCGTGCACAGGCCGAGGCAGAGGGGCTTGCCGACGTATTCCGTCAGGCAGGGGCTGACTGGCGCGCGGCAGGCTGCAGCATGTGCATTGCCATGAACGGCGACCAGCTCAATGCGGGACAGTACTGCGTCTCCACCAGCAACCGCAATTTCGAGGGCCGTCAGGGCAAGGGGGGCAGGACGTTCCTCGCCAGCCCGCTCACGGCAGCGGCTTCGGCGATTCAGGGCGCGGTCGCAGATCCCCGCCAATTCGTGGTAGAAGGAGCCCGCTAGAGTCATGCAACCTGTCACCCGCTTCCGCGGCAAGGCCGTGCCGCTCCCGGTCACCGACGTCGACACGGACCAGATTATTCCGGCCCGCTTCCTCAAGACGATCGAGAAGCTTGGCTTGGGCGGGAATCTCTTCAACGATTGGCGCTTCCTGCCGGACGGCAGCCCGAACCGGGACTTCGTCCTCAACCAGCCCCGCGCGGAGGATGCCAGCATCTTACTGGCGGGCGACAACTTCGGATGCGGAAGCTCGAGGGAGCACGCGCCGTGGGCGCTGCTCGGATTCGGCTTTCGGGCCGTCGTCAGCACATCGTTCGCGGACATCTTCCGCAACAACTGCCTCAAGAACGGCCTGTTGCCGATCCAAGTGGATGGGGCGACGCACTCTCGGCTCTTCCAACTTGCCGAGGAAGACCACGGGCTGGAGCTGACCGTGGATCTGGCGAGCCAGGAACTGCGTCTGCCGGGCGGCTCGACCGTCCGGTTCCCTATCGATAGATTCTCGAAGCAATGCCTGCTCGAAGGGGGCGATCAGCTGAGCTACATCCAGCAGCGCATGGACGTGATCGTTGCCTACGAGAGGTCATCGCCCAACCTGCTCAGCACCTTGGCGTAGCTGGGCCGAGTCCGCCCGGACAGCCTCCAACCAAACGGGCGCACCGGGCCCCGAACTGTAGCGCCCGCCCCCCGGCGGCAGACCCTGGCATCTGCGGGAGCCGAGTCGGCTCCGCCTGCCCGCCAGAGCCCGCGGGACGTGCCAAGAGGACGCACTGCCCCTGATTCCGCGGGCCACTTCTTGGCTTGAAGGCCCCCGCGTCAGTTCGCGGGCCCTACTTGTCTGTCACAGGCAGACCGCGGATAGGGCTCTACCGTGCAATCCGCTACGAACATTAGCCTCCTGAGAAGTCCTAGCATCGACGACCTGCCCCGGACGTGCCCTGCAGCCCAAGGCGGACGATCTGGAACGGGCGCCCGCTGGAGCCGTCATTGCTTACCCCTGGGAGACCGCCTGCCCGCCACAGGGGCGCGCTGTGCCGCGCGCGAGAGGCCGGGCCGGACTCAGTCGAGGAAGCGCAGCAGGGTAATGAGCAATGCCAGTAGGGTGAACCCGATGCCCATCATCCACCGGATTGAGGCGAACTGGGCGTTCTGGGCGTCGATCTTGGCGTTCTGGGCCTCAAGCTTGGACTCGAATCGGGCGATGAGGTTGACTGCAGCCATGTTTCGGACCTCCTGAACGAAAGTATAGGCATCTCCGGCGTCCATGCCAACCTTCAGGAGCCGGTCGAACAGGCGCTTGGAGTCTGGCTGTGGCGGCGGGGCGTCGGGCATCACGGTTTCCTCTCAGCCATTTGGGCAAAACCTGCAGTCACCGCTGTCGCAGCCGCGGCCTCGGCCCGGCGACCCGGGCCTCGGTGCCGCGGCAGCCGGGTTGCGGGCGCCTGGGGCGGCATTGTACGCGAACTCCGAGAGAGGCCCCGCAAGCATGATCGACCAAAGCCGCGGGCACACTACTGCCCGCGGATCTCTCCCGCCCGCGCAGAGCGCGTCGCGCCTATGGCGAGAGCGCGTCGCGCCTATGGCGACCTGGCCCACGGAACACCATGCCACCCGGGATACCGCGCTGATCAAGGGTCGGCGGGGCACCAGTTAGTGCGTAGACGGAACGCTTGGCCCGTCCCTCGGGCATGCCGCGCAGAATCGACGGTGTAGCGATTGTGCCGGTCCAACGGAACCTTCCCGGCTTAGGCAAAGACGTTGTGGCAGGTCCTGCCGAACCGCCGCCGCGGCCCCCTGTGCGGACCGAAGCGCCGCCGCACTGCGCGGCAGCCATCGCAGCGCCAGTCAGGGGTCCTGTCCGGATGGACGCTCAGCACGGGCATGCGCTCGGGATGGCACATACCAGACTGATCAGTGGCGGGTCCGGCGGTTCGGGATCGCAACGGTGGATTCTCGAGGCCACGGAGCCCCAGCCGTCCGAGATCTGGCCAAATTGTGTGGCAGGGGCAGGGATGAGTTGGCTGTAGACAGGCGACATGCGGAAGCGCAGCAGTTCGCTGGACATTGCCGGATCCTGGTCCACTCAACGGACGGGATCACACGCCTGTTCTCTTACGGGGGAGCATTCGTGCACTGGAGGCCGCTAGGGCCGAGATCGCTGCTTGGTTGAGGAACCAGTGCATGCCAATGGGGCGCGGCTTGGCAGATGAGAATCGACGATACCCGCCGAAACTGAAGTCCCCCTAGCCGACAAGCTAGGAAAGCGGGGCGTATGGTCTACCTGTCAATGGGCATCGAGAATGGCACACTTCTGGGCATCATCGAAAATGGGATACTGCGCCCCGGTCCCCGTCGAGGGGGCGGCATAGGCCGACCGAAGAGTCTCGGAGGTATACAAGCATGTCGCGTGCGAACGGTCGAAGACGTGTCCTAGCCGTGCGTCTGGGAGGGCTCCTAAACGGTCAATTAGGGCAATCACTGCAGGGGCCTGAGGGGATCAGGGCTACTCGACTGCAGACAAGAGCTGGAGCTGATCGAGATGCGATTGACATCGCTGCCAGAGGGCTACTCGAGCCGGTCGCTGTGGCTACTGGCCCAACGAGTTGTTGCGCTGGAATCATGAAGTCCATCAGCCACGAGACGGTCAATCGGCAATCGGGCACCAAGAGAACGGAATCGTCAGGCGCAAGCTTGATCGTTGGGTGATCCAGCCCTCGGCTGAAGAGGAGTTCGCGACGGCCACTGAGGAGGTCGTGGAGACTTACGAGCGGTCGTCTGTCCCCTCCTGCCCAGTCGTTTGCGTTGATGAGCAGCCACTTCAACGGATGCGGTGGTTGCCGTGCCAATACCGGCCACCGAAGAGCATCTCAAGGGGGTTGACTGCGAGTTCGAGCAGGCGGGCACACCGGCAGCGTTGGTCTCCATCCATGGCGGGGCTGCTGTCCGGCTAGAGGCAGGCTACATCTAAACAGCGTCGCACCACGACGGCTTGGGCACACGAGGTCGGATACTTCCTAGAGGGGTGCTCTGCGAGGTGTGCGTGGGGCGCGCTCGTGCTCCACAACCCCATCACGCACAGGCGACGGGCATGCTGCAAGCCTCACGCCCGAAGGACCCGCAATGGCGGACCACTAGGTGGCGCGGGTCCGCCTTCGGCCCGTTCTTCTCCGGCCTGTGAGGATGAGGACCAAGCCAAGCGCCGCGAGCCCGAACGCAACAAGCTGGGTCGTGCTCAGCACTCCGGCCACAAGCGCTGGGCGCGCCCCCTCGTCGCGAAAAGGCTCCACAACCACCCGGAAGGTTGAATAGAGGACGAGATAGCTTCCCACAACCGAACCGGGCGCGTGCGGACGCAAGTACATCCAGAGCAGAAAGCCCCCCAGCAGTGCCAGGCCGGCCGCTTCATATAGCTGCGTAGGGTGCAGGGCCACATGCAGCGGCACGCCCGTGAAGTCGTGCGCGGCCGGACTCGTGAATGTGACCGCCCACGCGACAGATGTCTCTCGGCCCCAGCAGCAGCCGGCGGCGAAACAGCCCATGCGTCCGACTGCATGACCTATAGCGAGGCCCGGCACCAACAGATCCGCCGTCGCCAGCCAGGGCATCGCGTGGCGCTTGGTGTACCAGTAGGCCACGGCCAGGGCTGTCAGCAGCCCGCCGTAGAACACGCCGCCGGACCGCAAGACCTGCAGAGAAAAGAGGCGTCCCGGATCGGCAGCGTAGTAGCGCCACCCATCCGCGATAAGGAACAGCTTGGCCCCAACGATTGCCGACAAGAGAAGGACAATTGCCAAGCTGCCGATGCGTTCGGCGTCGCTGCCCGAGCGTCGCGCCAAGCGAGTGGACAGGGACAGGGCGGCGAGGAAACCGAGTGCGATCAAGACCCCGTAGGTGGGGAGCGAGAACGATCCGATCTCAAGCAGTCTCGGAAACATCAGGACGCAAGGCCCGTTCGGGAGGCGCGTCCACTGGAGGGCTGGTGACCGCCGCGGAACGATTCAGCCAGCATCAGCGCTACCCCAACCGTAATCGCGGAATCGGCCACGTTAAACGACGGCCAGTGAAGGTTCCCCACATAGAAGTCCAAGAAATCCGTCACGTATCCTTGGGTCCAGCGGTCCGCGAGATTCCCGGCCGCTCCGGCAAGGATCAGGCTCAACGCAGTCCGGGTGAGGAGGCCGGTTTGGCCGGACCGGAGCACCATTGTCAGGATGAGCGCCACCGCCGCCAACGATGCTGCGGGAAGGGCAAAGTTGCGGACCCAAGGCGCGGAGTCAGCGAACAGGCTGAAGGCGATGCCAGTGTTGCGTGCGTGGACGAGATTGAAGAACCCCTCCACCACCGGGTACGAGCCGCCATGAGGCAGCCAGTCTGCGACGGCGCGCTTAGTGATCTGGTCGAGCGCAAGGATCCCTGCCCCCATGGCTGCCATTAGCCAGCCGGTCGCGCCCCAGCCGCAGCAACGCCGCGAGGAACCTCTGCCTAGGCTGTCCGACGCCACGTCTGGCAACTCTCCACTGAGGCCAGTCTACATGACCTGTCGATATAGGCGTCCTCCTGCCACGGCAGCCGCGCGTCCCTCCAGGAGGACCCGCGTCTCTCCTCGTGCGCCCGAAGTGCGGCCCGCCGCTGCGGAGCTCCGCACAGCTAGGTCACGGTCTTGGGCAGGGAGCCGTGCTGCGCTCGGGACGATTCGGTGGTATGGTGTCTGATGTGCAGAGCACAGCCTCCGATTTGGCCGCGAAGTCCTGCGTCCCGTGCGCGGGCGGCGTCCCCCCGCTGGCCGGCGACGAGCTTGATGCATTCGCGGCTCAGCTTCCGGGCTGGTCGGTTGCAGGGGGCCACCATTTGGAGCGGGAGTTCGGATTTCCCAACTTCCTTCAGGCGTTGGCGTTCACGAACAAGGTCGGGGACTTGGCAGAGCTTGAGGGGCACCATCCTGACATTTACTTGGCATGGGGGCGTGTCGGCATAAAGATCTGGACCCACAAGGTGGACGGGCTGACCGAGTCTGATTTTGTGCTAGCGGCAAAGATCGACCGGTTGGAGAGGTAGCTGAGAAAGGACGGCACCCGTAGCTCGGTTCGGGCGCGCGGATGAGCGAAGCAAAGAGGGCGGCTCGGGCCAGTTCGCTGGCGCTCCTAGCGATAGCCGCCTGCGCCCTGCTGGGCGGCAAGTACGGACTCCGGATCGGGACGAACGGGAACCTGATCGAGCTTGCGCCGCTGAGCGACCATCTTCGGAGCGTCGCCCAGACGACGCGCGTCTTCGAGAAGCGCTTTGCCGGCACGGTCGACTGGGACGACGCGTTCTATAAGGGCGCGATTCCCGGCATGCTGGCGACGCTCGACCCACATTCAGCCTTCTTGGACGCTCGAACATTCCGCAACATGCGGGAGCAGGAACAGGGCAGCTACGCCGGCATTGGCGTGCAGATCACCACTTTCGGAGCGCGTAAGATCATCGAGTTCCCGTTTCCGGGCACGCCGGCATTCCTGGCGGGGATCCGCCCGGGCGATGCGGTCGAGTCCGTGGATGGCGATTCGGTGTCGGGCCTGACCATCCACCAGCTTGCCTCCCGTCTCAAGGGCACTCCAGGGACGACCGTTCGCTTGGGCCTCCGACGAGAGGCCGACGGCAGCGAGTACGAGGTGGACCTTGTTCGTCGCATGATCCCGCGGCCCACGATCCCCACGCAGATCCACTTCGAAGACGGTGTTGGATACTTGCGGCTGACCAGTTTCGGAGAGCGGACGCCGCGTGAATTGGAGGATGCGCTGCGCCAAATGGAGTGGCAGGGCTTGAACGGGCTGGTCATGGACCTCAGGGACAACAAGGGAGGGCTGCTGTCCGCCGGAGTCAAGGTCGCAAGTCGGTTCCTCGATGAGGGCCAGAGTGTCGTGTCCCACCGCGGGCGAGCGTCTCCTGAGCGAAGCTACAGCGCCCAAGGGGCGCACTCGAACATGGGCTATCCCGTGGTTGTGCTCGTGAACTGCGGTTCCGCATCCGCCTCGGAGATCGTCGCCGCCGCGCTTCAGGACCACGACCGTGCCCTAATCGCCGGAACGAACACGTTCGGCAAGGGACTGGTCCAGTCGGTCTTTTCCCTGCCGGAGTCCTCAGGCATGGTGCTGACCACGGCTCGATACTACTCGCCCAGCGGCCGGCTGATCCAGAGGCCCTACGACCGGATGGCGCCCACCGAGTACTTCAACGAGCCCTGCAGTTCGCAGTTCCGGCCCGACCAGCGGGAGGCCCGCTTGACCGACGGGGGCCGCAAGATGTACGAGCACGGGGGCATTGCTCCGGATGTGGTCCTCGACGAGGGCGGCGAGAGCCGCCTGCAGCGCTCGGTGGCGTCGTATCGCATTGTGGAGCGCTTCGTCTCAACTCTCCGCAGGGAAGGCCACGCAATGCTGCGGGGCGAGACGCCCTCGCCGGAGATGTTCGAGCGCTTCCTCGCATACCTTCGCCGATTCCGCGTCATGTCGTCCGCGGAGGATCTTTCGGCCACGGACCGTCAGGCTATGCTGCGATCCTTGGTCGTCCAGATGCACGTCGAGTTCTTCGACTACGACGAGGGCCAGAAGATGCAGGCAACGTACGACCCTGTCGTGCTACGCGCACGCTCTTTGCTCCAGGATGCCGTGCGCCTGATGGAGCGCCCGCCGAGCCGGCTGTCCGCTACGGATGACGGCGACGAGCCTATTGCGGCTTGTAGGACTTGCTGAACCCGTTCCGAGAGTTCGTCACGGTGAAGCTGCCGTTGGGCTGCACATCGGCCCGCAGCCAGTGGCCTTCGCAGCCATCAGTCTCGCCGAGATTGGCTATGAGCCGCTCGTTCGGGTTGTGGCTGTCCCCGCCTTCGACTGACCTGTGCACCTGCCAAAGGTCCTGCAGCGAAGGAACGGAAGTCAGCAGCTCGTAGGTTGCCGGGCTGCCGCCCTTTCTCGGTCCGTTGTTCATGACCGCCACCAAGGGCTTGATGCTGCGCACGTGCGCCGGTGCTCCCGACATGTGCATGCCGTGGTGCGTCACTTGGTAAAGGTCGACCTCGCCGAAGAGGTTCACCGGGCACGCCGTCTCGTTCTCGAAGTTCCAGCTAAGGTCCCCAAGGTCGAGAAACTCGAAGCCGCCGACGCGAATCAGGAATCCTATGCTCTTGCCGTTCTCGCCCCTGTCGACCGCCTTCGAGGTCGCGTCCCTGCAGTGCGGATTGGGGCCACCGCCGCCGATGGGTGCTTCTAGGAAGCGGCTTCTGGCTGCCACGATCAGGAAATCAGTGCCGGCCAGCGGCAGGCGCTGGCCGGGCTCAACGCGCATCCGGCGGTCTCCGACCGTCGCCACGTAGCTCTGCCAGAGCTGGTCCGCTCGCTCGTTCCAGCCGATCTCGACGCTGTCGCCGTGGTCGACGAATCTGCCGATCTCAGTTCGCTCCGCCAGTGCCGCAAGCCCGCCGGTGTGGTCCCGGTGGAAGTGCGACGAGATGAAGTAGTCCAAGCGCGTCGCGCCGACTTCTCCTTCAAGCACGCGAACAATCCTGTCCGCGTCTCGGCCTTCGAAGCCCGGCCATCCGGCGTCCATCAGAACTGTCTCGCCCTCCGGAGTGACGATCAACGTTGCCGCCCCTCCCTCCACGTCGATCCAGTAGATCCTCAGGTTGTCCTGCCCGGCCAGAGGCCAGGCCAGCGCGACCGCCAAGAGTGTCCCGACCCAAGCTCTCCTCATGCAGACCATCATACGATCGGCCCCCAGCGCGATTCTCGGCGCCTATACTGGGCGCATGCCAGGCAGACGAGCCTTTCTTGCCACAGCGAGCGCTCCGCTGCTCATGCCCCAGATCGCAGCCGGTGCCAACGACCGGGTGTCGGTGGCACTGATCGGGGCTGGTGGGCGCGGCCGTCGCGTGATGGGTGCGTTCCGCGAACTCGGCTCCCCGATACCGGCCGTGTGCGACGTGTACGAGCCCAACCTGGCCAAAGGCCTGGAGGAGGCCGGCGAGGGCTCCCAAGCGTACCGTGACTATCGCGAAGTTCTGGATCGGCAGGACGTTGACGCAGTGCTCATCGCCACGCCCGACCACTGGCACGTGCCAATGATGCTGGACGCTGTCTCGGCTGGCAAGGACGTGTACTGCGAGAAGCCCATGTCGCACTCGATCTCCGAGGGCGTGCGGGCGATCCGCGGCGTTAGGTCCACCGACCGTATCGTGCAAATCGGCATGCAGCGCCGCAGCACGCCCTGGATCATTGAGATGCAGCGCTCGGTCGCGGAAGGTGCCATCGGGAAGATCACGATGGCGCGCGCCGAGTGGAACTGGGCGATTTCAAGGCCTCTCGACAATTCCGAGCTGCCTGGCGAGCTGGACGAGCAACGGTTCTTGGGTGGAGCGGCGCGCTCGCTGGAACCGATGATGTTTCGCAGGTGGCGCTATTTCTGGGCGTTCTCCGGCGGGAACATGACTGACCAAGGGACTCACTTGATGGACGTCATCCAGTGGTTCGCGGGAGTTGGCGCGCCGCGCTCGGCGGTGTGCCAGGGCACAGTGATCGGCATGCAGGGGTCGCAGACTCCCGACAGCTTCATTGCCGCCTTTGACTACGGGGACTTCTTGGCGAGTTGGAACCTGAACTACAACAACGACTTCCGCAACGGGTGGCGGATCGAACTGCTGGGGGACCAAGGCACCGTCGTGCTTGACGGGCGCGGGTACCGCCTGTACGCGGCGCCTTGGAGGCTGAATCAGGAACCCGTCAAGTTCCACGAGGATCGCCTTCCGACGATCCCTCACGTGCGCAACTTCCTGGAGTGCGTGCGGTCCAGGCAGGAGCCGAACGCTCCGGTTGAGGTCGGCCACAGGGCCGTGTGTGGACCCCATCTGGCAAACATCGCCTATCACCGCCGCTCGGCGGCCTTTCTGAATCCGGAGGCCACAGAGGTCTACTAGCCGGCCTGCCTCCGCAGGGGCCATCGGCGCTGGCAGCTCCACCTCTGGCCGAGAGTGCGCCGTGCGGTAAACTTGGGGTGCAGGAGGTTCGTCCACAAGTATGTCCATGTCTGGAATGGCCCTGTCGGCCGCAGGCGTCGCCCTGTTGGTCGCTGGTCCGGTCTTCGCGGATAACCACGAGAGTGGCGATGCAGCCAAGGGCAAGGAGGCGTTCCAGCAGCGCTGCCTTGTCTGCCATTTTGAGGACAGCGCCGACAAGAAGATCGGGCCTGGCTTGGCCGGGATCAAGGATGGCAAGCTGCCCAGCGGCAAGGACACTACCGGTGAGAACGTCCTGGAGAATCTGAACAAGGGCGGCAACGGCATGCCGGCGTTCGAGCAGATGCTCAGCGAAGAAGAGAAGGCCAACATCGTGGCCTACGTGCTGACTTTGTAGCGAGGTCCGCCTGCGCTGGGCAGCGCAGGCGCAATGGGTCGGCACCGTTTCCAACTGTCGGCCTGCGCGGGGCTTGGAGGGTTGTGCGGCAGGAGCAAGTATGGACATTCACGACATCGAGAAAAGGGTCACTGAGATCATCTGCGAGCAGCTGAGCGTGGAGGAGTCGCAAGTGGTCCCGGAGGCGAAGTTCCAAGAGTCTCTCAACGCGGACTCGCTCGACATCGTCGAGCTAATCATGGCCTTCGAAGAGGGCTTCGACATCGAGATTCCAGACGAGCAGGCCGAGGGCATCCGCACGGTAGGCGACGCAGTCGGCTACATTGCCGCCACGCAGGATCAGGCTAGCGACTAGCCGGGCCTGCAGCGGGGGATCTGTTGCCACGGAGGGTCGTCGTAACGGGCGTTGGGCTCGTGTCTCCGGTAGGCGTTGGCACCGAGCGGTGCTGGTCGGCGATTCGGTCCGGCCAGAACGGCATCGGCCTCATCACGCGCTTTGACGCGAGTGGGTACGCCTGCCGGATCGCGGGAGAAGTCAAGGGCTTCGACCCGCGGGACTTTGTCACTGCCAAGGACGTCCGCAAGATGGGGCGGTTCATCTTCTTCGCGATCGCGGCGAGCGAGTTTGCGATGCAGATGTCCGGGCTTGAGGTGACCCCGTCCCTTTCGCCCCGGGTCGGCGTTTATGTCGGCAGCGGAATCGGCGGATTCGACATCATTGAGCGCGAACACGCCAAGCTGCTCAAGTCCGGGCCTCGGCGCGTGACGCCCTTCTTCATTCCGGCCACGATCGTCAACCTCGCCGCAGGGAATGTCTCGATCCGGTGGAACGCCAAAGGCCCGAACTCCGCCACAGCGACCGCCTGCACCAGCGGGGCCCACGCGATCGGCGATTCCTACCGCCTGATCCAGCACGGATACGCGGATGCCATGATCTGCGGCGGTGCCGAGGCGGCCATCACGCCGATGAGCATCGCGGGTTTCGCGGCGATGCGCGCGCTGTCGACGCGGAATGACGCGCCGGAGACCGCCTCGCGCCCATGGGACGCGGAGCGGGACGGTTTCGTCGTTGGCGAAGGCGCGGGGATCCTCGTCCTGGAGGAATACGAGAGTGCGCGACGCAGGGACGCCCCGATCATCGCCGAGATGGTGGGCTACGGCATGAGCGGGGACGCGCACCACATCACCTCCCCGGCCGAGAACGGCGAGGGAGCCGAACAGGTCATGCGCAACGCCATCGAGGACTCGGGAATCGGCGTCGGTGACATAGATTATGTGAACTCCCATGGCACGTCTACCCCGGTGGGCGACGTCATCGAGTCCCGAGCGCTGGAGCGCCTGTTCGGCCGGCACGCGATCGGCCTTGCGGTCAGTTCCACGAAGTCCATGACCGGACACTTGCTGGGCGGGGCCGGCGGGCTGGAGGCGGGGATTTCGGCATTGGCAGTCCGGGACCAGGTCGCGCCACCGACGATCAACCTTCAGGAGCCGGGCCCCGGCTGCAATCTCGACTACGTGCCAGGGCGTTCGCGCGAAATGAGGATTGAGTACGCCCTCAGCAATTCGTTCGGCTTCGGCGGAACGAACGGTGCGCTCGTGTTCCGGCGCTACAGCGGGTAAGGCCCGCGAGCTCACCATGAAGATCTTTGTGTGCGTGAAGCAGGTCATGTCCCGAGACGCGGCTGTGCGCGTGGACGGGGACGGCTCGTGGGTGAGGGACGACGGCGTAGCGTTCGAGACGAACGAGCCGGACACCTTTGCGCTTGAGGAGGGCCTGCGCCTGAGGGAGAAGCACGGCGGGGAGGTCGTTGCCGTCACGGCTGGCCCGGCGCGTGCGTCGTCAACCCTGCGCGAGGCACTGGCGAAAGGAGCAGACAGGGCCATCCACATCCAGGACAACCGATTCGCCCGGGCAGACACGCATATCACGGCCGCGGCACTCGCGGCAGCGATTGGCCGCGAGCCGCACGACCTCATCCTGACCGGGCTGCAGTCTGACGACGCGGGCTACGGGCAGACGGGAGTGATCTTGGCCGAGATGCTCGGGCTTCCGCATGCGACGATCATCATGAAGATCGAGGCGTCGGGAGGCCAGTTCCGCTGCAAGCGGGAACTTGAAGCTGGCTGGTTCCAGACTGTGACCTTGCCGCAGCCAGCTCTCTTGACAATCCAGAGCGGCATCAACAAGGTCCGCTACGCGACGCTAATGGGGATCAAAAAGGCACGCCGGAAGCCGGTCAGGCGCTATAGCTCGGCCGACCTTGGGATCGATACGCAGCCTCGCCAAGAAGTACAGCGGCTTTACCAGCCCCAGCAGGGCAAGCAGACGGAGTTCTTGGAGGGGAGCGCACGCGAGGTCGCTGACCAACTGCTCAGCAAGC
This sequence comes from Bryobacterales bacterium, assembly GCA_028819235.1. Taxonomy (GTDB): domain Bacteria; phylum Acidobacteriota; class Terriglobia; order Bryobacterales; family UBA6623; genus VXMF01. Next base: position 14,281 of record JAPPMC010000292.1, on the reverse strand, counting down.
TTCGATTCGAGGCACGCGTGATATGAGCGTCCTCGTTGTTACCGAACACCACCGCGGCACTTGGCACCGCATTTCCATGGAGGCCGTGGCCGCCGGCCAGCAGGCAGCCCAAGCGATGCAGTGTTCCTTGGCGGCGGCCGTGGTCGGTTCCGATGTGGGCGGGCTGGCCGGCGATCTGGCCCGGAAGCGCCTATCAGAGGTAGTGGCCATCGATCATCCGCAACTGGCGGCGTATTCGGCGGACGGATACGCCGCCGCGCTGCGCAAGGCGATCGACGACCTGCGGCCCAGGCTAGTCCTGTTCCCACATACGTACCAAGTGCGCGACTTGGCCCCTAAGCTCGCAGCCTCGGTAGGCACCGCGTTCGTGAGCGATGCGGTCGGAATGCGCTTCGAGGGTGGCGAGCCGATCTTCGTGCGCCAGATGTTTCAGGGCAAGCTGCACGCGGACGTGGTGCCCCGCGGTGCCCCGCCCCACATCGCATCCGTGCAGTCCGGGGCGTTTCGGGCCGAGTCCGCTGCCGATGGCGATGGACCCGCACCGGTGCGTCGATTGGCGATTGCGCTCGGGGAAGGTGATGTTCGCAGCCAGACCGGGCAGCCGTACCAGGACGCGAAGGATGCGGTGGATCTGAGCGCGGCCAAGATCATCGTCTCGGTGGGCCGCGGCATCCGCGAGCCCGGCAACATTCCGCTGGCAGAGGCGCTGGCCCGCGCGTTGGGTGGCGAACTGGCGGCTTCCAGGCCGATCTGCGACAGCGGTTGGCTTCCTCTCGATCGCCAGATCGGGAGTTCCGGCCAGACCGTCTCTCCGGACCTTTACCTTGCGCTCGGGATCTCGGGCGCGATCCAGCATGTCGTCGGCATGAAGGGATCCAAGACGATTGTTGCGGTGAACAAAGACTCAGGCGCCCCGATTTTTGAGATTGCCGACTACGGGATTGTCGCCGACCTGTTCGACGTCGTGCCGAAGCTGGTCGAAGTGCTTGGGGAGTCCGACTGAGCGCACTGCAATTCCCCGGCCGGAGGTCGCCAGTCGTTCGGCTGCCGTCCTCAGGCGTCGCGCTTGCCGAAGATCGCAGTTCCCACGCGCACGTGGGTGGCCCCCTCGTCGATTGCGACCTCCAGGTCGTGGCTCATGCCCATGGACAGGCCGCTTAGGCCGTGTCCCGCGGCGATCTCGCGCAGTCGCCGGAAGTACGGCCTCGATCGGGAGGGATCGGAGTTCCACGGGGGCATGGTCATCAGTCCGCGCAGCCTCAGGCTGGGGGCTGCCCGGATCGCTTCCACGATCTCGGCCACGGCTTGGGGGGCTGCGCCCCCCTTTGTCGGCTCGTGGCTCAGCTTGACCTCCACAAACACGTCAAGAACCTTCTGGGACCGACCGAGCCGACGCGCCAGCTTGACCCTGTCGATCGTGTGGATGGCATCGAAGAGGGATGCGGCTTTGTTGCTCTTGTTGCTCTGCAACTTGCCGATGAAGTGAAAACGGGTGTGCTTGAGTTCCCCTAGCGCGGTGTCCTTGGCGGCGAATTCCTGGACGTAATTCTCCCCGAAATCGCGCTGTCCGGCCTCGTAGGCGGCAATGATGTCAGTCGCCGGTTTGCGCTTGGAGACCGCGACGAGAGTGACCGAGCCGGGAGCGCGCCCGGCGCGTTCCTCCGCCGCCCGGATCCGCTCCTGAACCGCCGCCAGCCTGTCAGCGACTCTCAACCGTGCCCCTTTCCGGGAGCGGACGCGGGTGGCCGATGCACCGGGGCGACTGCCCGCGTTCCGGCAGGCCGTCGGCGGCCGCAGGGCCAGTCAAGAGATGACCTCGGTGATCACGTGACCGTGGACATCCGTCAGGCGACGGTCAATCCCATTGTGGCGGTACGTTAGCCGGGTGTGGTCTATCCCGAGCAAGTGCAGGACGGTCGCGTGCAGGTCGTAGCTGTAGATGGGGTGGTCCATCGCCTTGTACGACCACTCGTCGCTGGCACCGTACACCGTGCCTCCGTCCACGCCGCCGCCCGCCAGCCATGAAGTGAACGTGAACGGATTGTGGTCCCGGCCTCTTGCCCCTTGGCTGCAGGGCATCCGCCCGAACTCCGTCGTCCAGTACACGACCGTGTCCTCCAGCAGGCCGACGGCTTCGAGGTCGCGAATCAGGGCGGCCGCCGGCCGGTCCATCGAGCGGCCCATCATGCCATGGTCCGTGAGCAGATCCTCGTGGCTGTCCCAATTGCGGCGGGGAAAGCCGTTGTCCGCACCGCTCCAGACCTGCACGAAGCGGACGCCCCGCTCCAGCAGTCGGCGGGCCGTAAGGCAGCGCAGACCGAAGTCCGCGGTGATCGGATCGTCCAGGCCGTAGAGCTGCCTAGTGGCCCGCGACTCCCCGCTCACGTCCAAGACCTCGGGCGCCGTTGCCTGGAGCCGCGCTGCCATCTCGTAGGCCTCGATGCGTGCTTCGAGGCGGCTGTCGTTGGGGCGGGCGGCCAAGTGTACGCGGTTGAACCGCTCCAGCGCTTCCAGGCCGGCCTTCTCGCTCTCCGGTGTTACGAAGTCGGCCGAAGGTGGCGGGAAGAGGTCGTGAATGGGGTTCTCGCGGCCAGCCCGGATCATGGTGCCTTGATGCTGGGCGGGCAGGAATCCGGCGGAGTGGTTGCTGGGACCGTTCGGCCCGAATCCGCGGGCGTCCGGGAGAACGACGAAGGATGGGAGCTGGTCCGTGAGACTGCCCAGCCCGTACGAGATCCAAGCTCCCATGCTGGGAAAGCCTGGCACGGTGAAGCCCGTGTTCTGCATGAAGGTGGCCGGGCCGTGCACATTGGACTTCGAGACCATTGACGGGAAAAAGGCCATCCGGTCTACGCAGCCCGCCAGGTGCGGGACAAGGCTGCTCATCCACTTGCCGGACTCTCCGTGCCGCGTCCAGTCCCAGGGACTCGGCATCACCGGTCCGGGGCTGCTCTGGAACAGTTCAACCTTTCCTCCGGGGTCGAACGGCTGCCCCCTCCGCTCAATCAGGAGCGGCTTGTAGTCGAACATGTCGCACTGGCTTGCGGCCCCGGACATGAACAGCTGGACGACCCGCTTTGCCTTGGCACGGTGATGCAATCCTTCGCTTTCACCGCCCGATGCTCCCGAGTCGCGCCTGAGCAGGTGGGCCAAAGCGATCCATCCAAGGCCGCCGCCCCAAGTCTGGAGCAGCCGCCGCCTAGTCGGGGCAACGTTCTCGGTTGTCATCTGTCTAGTCCACGAAAAGGAACTCATTGCTGTTGAGTATCAGTCTGGCGACATTCTCCAGGCCGTGCTGCTGTCCGTGGGAAGAGAGCAGGGAAGTCTCCTCATCCGACGCATCCCGTCCCAAAGCCACCCGGATCCCGTGCTCCACCTGAGATGCGAGACCGGGCGCTGCCTCTCGCATGCGGTCGGCGAAGTGCCGTGAGCTCTCGATGACCAAAGGGTCGTTGAGCAGCGCAAGCGCCTGCACGGCGGTTAGCGTGCTGCTGCGCCGGGGCACGAGCAATGACGGATCGGCGCAGTCCAAGCTTTCCATGAAGGGGTCCTGAACGCTGCGGACCAGGAAGCGGTACATACTGCGGCGGCGCGCAGCGGGACTGGCGACGTCGAATCGGGCATAGTCGTAGACGGGTGAATGGTCGTCCTTGAACACGAACTGCTCGGCTGAAGGTCCTCCCATTGAGAGGTCCAGCTGGCCCGAGACGGCGAGCAGGGAGTCCCTGACGGCTTCCGCGTCGAGCCGAGTTCGATTCATTCGCCAGAGCCAGCGGTTTCCGGCATCGGTCGCACCTTGGCCGGAGTGCTCGGATGATGTCTGCCGATAGGTAGCGCTCAGCAAGATCTTGCGGTGCAACCGCTTCAGCGAACCGCCTCCGTCCCGGATTTCGACCGCCAGCCAGTCGAGCAGTTCCGGATGGGTAGGGGAGGATCCCATCCTCCCGAAGTCATTGGGCGTGTCTGCCAGGCCGCGCCCGAAATGGTAGTGCCAGACGCGATTCGCAATCGACCGCCAAGTCAGGGGATTGTGCGGATCGCTGATCCAGGCCGCAAGTGATGCCCTGCGCGAACCCTCGTCGCTCTGCGGGTCGGGCCCGAAACGGGCGGCCAGTCCCGCGACTGCGGTCACTGCCCCAGGGAGGGCGCGCCCTAGGGGCGCTTCCACGCTGCCCTTGGCGAGCAGGTGGACGGGTCGCGGGCTCCAAGCGGGAGTGAACGTTCCGTACGGCTCGAAATAGGTCGCGGCGCTGTACACGGTGCGCTGGCCGGGCAGCGCGGCAAGCTCTGACTCAAGGCTCTCAAGCTCCCGCGTGAGCAACTCGTGCTCCTCCCGTGTCGGTTCTGGAAGCCGGGCCAGCGCGAGCTCGTTCCGCCTGGCCTTGACTTGGGCACTCTCCTTTGCCAGGGCCGTGCGCAGGGCGATGGTCTCCTCCGTGTCTACCTCCCCAACCTTCGGGAGCGAGTCGGCGACCTGCTGCGAAATCTCCTCGCTGCGCTTGTCCAGACGAGAGATCTCATCGCTCGTTGCCTCTGCCATCTGGGTCTCGATCCGTGCGAGCGCCTCATGAGCTCTCCGCATTTTCCGCCAGACATTCCGGCCCTTTGCGTGAACTGCCGGATCGTCGAAGTACGGCTGGTCCGCCCGGTCGACTCCGGCGAAAACGGCCTGCAGTGCGTAGTAGTCGGCCTGGAGGATCGGGTCGAACTTGTGGTCGTGGCAACGGGCGCAGTGCACCGTGAGGCTTGTGAACGTAGACATGGTCGCCGCAACCATGTCGTCGCGGTCGAGGAGGCGAGCCAGCTGCTTGTCCTTTGTGCCCTCGCGCAGTTCCGCGTGCCCCACGTAGTCCCAAGGGCCGGCCGCCACGAATCCAGTGGCTATCAGTCCCTCTGGATCTGCGGGCCAGAGCACGTCGCCAGCGATCTGCTCACGGATGAAGCGCGCATAGGGCTTGTCCCCATTGAAGCTCCGGATCACGTAGTCGCGGTATGGCCAGGCGTTTCTTCGCGCCTTGTCCTTGTCGTATCCGTGGGACTCGCCATAGTGAACGACGTCAAGCCAATGACGGCCCCAACGTTCCCCGTAGCGCGGAGACGCCAGCATGCTGTCCACCAGCCGCTCGTAGGCCGCCGAGGAGGAGTCCTCTACGAAAGAGCGCACCAGCTCCGGACTTGGCGGGAGACCCAGCAGGTTGTAGCTCAGGCGCCGGATCAGTGTCGTGCGATCTGCCTCCGGAGCCGGCCGGAGCCCCATCTCGGAGTGTTTCGCCGCGACGAATCTGTCGATCTCGTTACGGCTCCAGCCACTGCCGTCGGCAGGGACCGACGGCCTCTTCAAGGGTGCGAACGACCACCAAGCGTCTGCCGGGTCTTCGCTGGCAGGATCCGCGCCCGGCGCCCCGGCCTTGATCCAGCGGGCGATTGCGTCGACTTCTTGGTCGGAGAGAGGCTCGCCGACCGGCGGCATGGCTGGCTGGGGACCTGAGATCCGCTGCAGCAGTAGGCTTGCCGTCGGGTTGCCCGGCACGATGGCCGGACCGCTTCCGCCACCCCGGAGAGCGTCTCCAAGGCTGGCCAGTGACAGGCCGGCCTGGCCGCCTCCGGCGTGATGGCAGGCTACGCAGCGTCCAGCCAGGATCGTCTGGACGGTCCTGGCGGACTCGGGAACGGCGACGGCCGCCGATCCGGACACGGCCAGCAGGGCACTGAGCGCGCCTGCGCCCGCAGGAGACTGCGTTACCCGATGCAATCTCAGGCAGCTGGGCAGGACCCGCAAACCACGTTCATTCTACCGAAGCGCAGCGTAGGCCAGACACAGCCTCTCCGGGACGGCATGCGTTCAGACGTCAGGCTCAGCGCTTTTCGGGCAGGTGAATGACGACCTCACCGGCACGGGACCAGCCCAACAGCTCGCGGGCTCGCCTTTCTACCCCGATGCCACCATGCCCGAGCTCTTCGATTTCCCGCTGCAGGGCAGCGTTCTCCCTTTCCAGCTCGTCAATCTGCTCTTCCAACTGGGCTTCTGCGCTCAGCGTCTTCTGAAACTCGTAGAAGGGACCGAAGCCCACCATGTGCATTAGTGCTAGGCCGATGCCGACGATCGGCAGGCCATAGAGCCAGATTGCCCAAGGTGAGATGTGCTTCCTTTCGGGCGCGGCTCGCCCCGAAGCAGCGCTGTTTCGGTCGCGCAAGCGCCGTCGTGGTGGGCGGCCGGACGGCATGATTGACTCGAATTCTAGCACAACTTCTGGCATTATCGTTCTGAAATGGTCTCGATTCGTCGTCTTCCCTCGATCTGAAGAAGCGGCGCAGCCTGAGAGTGCACACGGCCCGCAGGTCGGTGAGACGATGCGGCCGGGAGACGGTTGGGATCGGGCATTGGCGATGCCGATGCCACGAATGGGTAGGCTTAGAGTAGGGGAGTTGCTATAGTCCGGGCGATGCGAAGCGACGATTCGATGATGGGGCGCAGGGCCTTCTTAGCCGCAGCTGCCACGGCGGCTGCGGGCCAACGGACACCGATCGTGGCCGCCGATCGCCGGTTCTTCACGGCGTTTGTGCCGGGGAGCATCGGGGTGAGGGCGAATCAGTCCGAGGCCATACGGATGGCAGCCGACCACGGGTTCGCGTCCGTGCAGCCGTTCCCGGCTGCCTTGGCCGAGGATGGGGCCGAGCGCCATGTCGCGGCGTTGCGCGAGCACGGATTGCGGTGGGCAGCCGCGGGATTGCCGGTCAACTTTCGCGGAGACGAGGCCGCCTTCGAAGAAGACTTGGCGGCATTGCCGGAGGCGGCGTCCGCCTTGCAGGCCGCCGGGGTGGACCGTGTTGGCACATGGCTTCGGCCATCCAGCGATGCCCTGACCTACATGCAGAACTTCCGCCAGACGGCTCGCCGCCTCCGTGCGGCTGCGGCCGTGCTGCAGGATCACGGCCTGCGGCTCGGCCTCGAGTACGTTGGCACAAAGCGGAACTGGACGGCGGGCCGCCACTCGGCCGTCCACACACTGGCCGGCGCTTTAGAGCTGATCTCGGAGATCGATCTGCCGAACGTCGGGCTAGTGCTGGATTCGTGGCATTGGTGGACTTCATGGGAGACCGGGGACGACATCCGAGGCCTTTCAGGCAGCGACGTGGTTTCGGCGGACCTCAATGACGCGCCGGCCGGCATTCCTCGCGACGAGCAGTACGACAACCAGCGCGAACTGCCCCTCGCTACGGGCGTGATCGATGTTGCGGAGTTTCTGGGAGCCTTGGTCGACATCGGTTACGACGGCCCGATTCGCGCAGAGCCGTTCAACAAGACACTGAATGAGATGGAAGACGGGCAAGCCTGCCGTCTCACCGTTGAGGCCCTGAACAAAGCGTTCGCCGTTGTAGATCGCCAAGCGTCCGCACGAGCACCGCGCGTCGCGCAGGACCGCGCCCGCCAAGGCCCTATAGCGCCGTCGTGAGGTCTGGTTTCCGCCCACGGGCTTTGGGGACTGACCAACGCGACAGCGGTTGCCGGGGCGCGCTCCATTCTTGCCGGTCCGAGGGGCGACCTGCCCTGTGGGACGATAGCTGTTGCAGGGGGGATGAGCTCAGTTAGGCTGCTTGGGGTCTCGGCTGCGTGCTGTGTTCCTTTGTTGGGGCCAGCCGTGGCTGGAGGCCAGCCCCGGGTTGTGTGCGCTGCGTACGCAACCCCGGTTCCGGCGCACGCGTCCGGTGTTGCCACGCGGGTTGCTGACATTCTCCTTGAATGCCGGGCGCCGGGTGTGTCAGATCCCGGCAGACAGCCCGACCTGATCCTTTCCCTGGCCGTGACCCTGAGTGTGGCCGTGACTGGCCGCACACGGCCATTGGGCGGCGCCACCGTCTCGGAGGCGGTCGCCGAAGTGAACGCAATCTGCGGGCTAGCTGGATTGCCGGGTCTGGATTCTGACTCTTGCCGGACGCCGCCGGGCTCGGTCCGCGAACCGAGATTCGGACTGCAGACGGGCGTTGCCACTCTGGAATGGCCAAACCTCCGCGTACCGTTTCCCGGAAGTCTCTCGCCGGGAACCGCCGGGCTGAGAAACCCGCGGGTCTCGTCGGTGTTATTGCGGGGAATCCGGGCCAGAGCGTCGCAGGTGCGCTTGCTTTCGGGCGGCACTCATCCCGGTCCGCCGATCACCGCATCGCTCTCGGTCGTCTCCGCACCGCCCGTTGTGCTCCGCAGCGCAGTCTTGGAGGTGGCCCGGCCGATGCCGGGCTTGGGTTTCGCCGTCACGTCTATCCCTACCCCTCCAGAATGTCGAGTTGGGGGTCGCCTCGGCGAAGCCAACGTCCACATTTCAGAGGGATTCCCCTCATCCTTTCGGTCTGGGTCCGAGGCAGAGCCTGGCGCGGCCACGCGGGTGATGCTGGATTTCGCCGACATTCCCCAAGGAGTCGGTCTGAGCCTTCCACCGACCCCCTCTTGTGACGGGCAGGGCGAAGCAAGCGGCCCGATATTGGCGTTGGTCGAGGGGCATGACGGGCAAGGGGCTGGCGGGAGTCCACTACCCGCCGACGGGGAGCCGCAGTCCTTGGCGGTCGACGGCGGACAGGCGCGCGCCGTCTACGAGGTGGTCTCTGACTCGCCGGACTCGGTCCAGAGTTGCCAAATCTCAGCAATGTTCGATGCCGTATCCGTCGACGCATTCCAAGCAAGCGCGACGGTCTTGGCGAGCTTGGGGCCTCGCAGCAGCAGTCAACCACCGGCCGGAGATGGCCCGATTGAGCGATATGCGGCACCCATGTCCCAGGCACGGCAAGCGCTGGAGTTCTCAGCCTGCCGGTCTGCCCTGGTGTTTCCCTTCATTACTAATCAGGCGGGTTTTGACACGGGCCTAACAATCAGCCACGACCCGATTGCTTCCTATCCGGGAACGTCCGGTCCCTGCAGCCTCCACTACTACGGTGTAGGTGCCGAAGGCCAGGACGAACTGCTCGTCCAGACGACTACTCCGATAGCCTACGGCGAACAGCTGGTGTTTACGTTGTCCGGCGGAAACGCCGACCGCAACATCGCCGCCATCGATCAGTTTCAGGGCTACGTGATCGCCGACTGCAGGTTTCCCGGGGCCCGGGGCTACGTGTTCATGTCTGACGGCTTCGGGAGCATCGCTGACCTGGCCATGGGCTATGTGGCTCCCTCGATACCCATCGACTCGGCTGGCCGGCGCTTGGCTGGTCAGGGGCTTTCGCCGTGATCAGCACACCGGTTCTCGGCAAGAGGCTGCCCGAGCAATGACAGTGGAGCGTGCGCGGCTGGCCTCGCGGCTGGCCTCACTGGCAATAGCGGCGGCTCCATCCTTCCTGGCTCAGGATGGCGCGCCGCGGCCCAGCCAGAACTTGGGCACCATCTCATGTGCCTTGACTGCCGAAGCGCCATTGGTGCATTTGGAGGGTACGCAGGAGCGTGTGGGAGAGCTGACGCTCGCATGCCGGAACCTCGGTGGGGAAGCGCGCTTGAATCCGAGAGGGTCGCTGATTGCAGACCTGAGCGTCACCCTGAACGCCAGTGTGGCCCATGGAATGCCGATCATGACCGTCAACGAGGGAACGTGTCCGCCCGACGCCTCTGGAGCGGACGACTTCTACCCTTGCACAACAATCAGCGGGACAATCTCGGGACCGCTGGCGGCCAGTCGCGACCCGAACCATCCTGGGCGGGTCTACTGGCGTCGCTTCGCATTCCCCATCCCTGGGGCCGCCATCCCCGCCGCCGACGGGCCCGCCACTCCCGTCGCCGATTGCAGGGGCCTGGAGGGAATGGAAGGGGGCTGCCATCCGCCCCAGACCGTGATCCGCCTTAGGAACTGGACGGTCCGCGCCTCTGACTTCGCCTCCGGAGCCTTGGCTGGAATCGGGAGGGTGCCGATTCAAGCCTCGGTATCAGTCAGCATCGATGGCGCAGTCCACGAATTGGGCCAAACGGTCGTCCGGACTGCGACGGCTGTCCCGGGGCTCGCCGTCACGGCCGCGATTCCTCGGCCCGAGAGGCTCTGCGGGGTTGGCGAGGCGGTGGCCGAGGTTACCGTGACCGAGGGGTTTGCAGGCGCGTTCGAGGCCGCACGCCAAGGTTCCGACGATTCCGGCAGTTCCGCGGGGGCCGCGCGCCTGATGCTTCGCATGGACGGGGTTCCCGAGGCCGTCTCGGTGAGGGCGCCGACTGCAGCCGCCTGCCAAACCGCCGATAACCGCGTGCCGCTGCGCCTGGGCTTGGTCGACGGTGCTTCGGAACACGGCGTCGGAGGTGTTCTGGCGCCCTCACAGCTGCCTGACTTGGAATTGCCGGCCGGCCCTGATGGGATCGTGCGGGTCCTCTACGAAGTGCTTGAAGCGGATCCCCTCCGCCAGCAGGAATGCACGATTTCGTTAAGCCTCGCTGCTGTCGCAGCAGCTGACGCCGCCGTAGGCCCGACCATCGTCTCTGTGGACGCCAGCATGGCTCCTCAGGAGCCTCAGCAGGGGCAAGCCGACCCTGAGGACGGCTCCAGATTCTCGGCGGTTGCTCGTGCTAGTGGCGTGACCCTGAATCTGCCCGGTTGCGGTACGACCTTGTTATTCCCGTTCGTCACCAACCAGACCACCTTCGACACAGCCCTAGTGATCGTCAACACCTCCTCCGATCCGCTCGGTACCCGACACCAGCCTGGCAGGTGCCGCTTGGAGTTCCACGGGACCAGGGGTGGCGAAGGGGTCTCGGGCACGATCGTTAGGTCCATCCCTATCCGTGCAGGGCAGCAGGTCAGCTACCGACTCTCTAGCGGCAACGAGCGGGAGGGCTTGCAGGCCCTTCCCGGCTTTCAGGGATATGTCGTTGCGAAGTGTACGTTCCAGTACGCCCAAGGCTTCGCCTTCCTCACCGAGCAGATCGGCGGGGCGTCGGTGTTGGCGCAGGGCTATCTGGCGCAGATCCTTGCGGGTCGCTAGCTGATCTGGGATGTAAATTGGTGGTGATGGATGCTGGGACGACTACCAGTCGCATTGGGCTCCGCGGGCCGACGCCGCAGGCCGCCGACGTGCAGGCAGTCAGCAGGAGAGTCGAGGCCGAGGGTACCGTGCTCGCGAGTGTGCGGCACGAGATTGCAAAGGTCATTGTTGGCCAGGAGGCCCTAATTGATGGGCTGCTGCTGGCGCTGTTGTGCAACAACCATGTCCTGATCGAAGGCGTTCCCGGTCTCGCGAAGACGCTCTCCGTCACGACTCTGGCAAGGGTTCTCCAAGCATCGTTTCAGCGCATCCAGTTCACCCCCGACCTGCTGCCCGCCGACCTCATCGGCACGATGATCTTCTCGCCGCAGGACGGTGGATTCAGCACCAAGAAAGGACCGATCTTCGCCAACGTGGTATTGGCCGACGAGATCAACCGCGCTCCGGCCAAGGTGCAGAGTGCGCTCTTGGAGGCGATGCAGGAGCGGCAGGTCACCATCGGAGCAGCCAGCTACCCGCTTGAGGACCCGTTCCTGGTTCTCGCGACGCAGAATCCGATCGAGCAGGAGGGCACGTATCCGCTTCCGGAGGCTCAAGTAGACCGCTTCATGCTGAAGCTGCGCGTCGGGTACCCGTCGCGAAACGAGGAGCTTGAGATCCTGCGGCGCATGGCACGATCAACGGTCGACCATCAAGTCCGGCCCGTCCTCGCACCGATGGACGTTGTGCGGCTGCGCGAACTCGCTGACAGCGTCTACACGGACGCCAAGATCGAGGAGTATATCGTCGATCTGATCGAAGCGACCCGGAATCCCGAGCGGTACAAGCTTGAGATCCAAGACTGGATCCGTCACGGAGCGTCCCCTAGGGCCACGATCTACCTGGCAATGGCTTCGAGAGCGTACGCGATGCTGCGGGGCCGGGGTTACGTGACTCCCCAAGATGTCAAATCGGTGGCAATGAACGTTCTTCGCCACCGGATCATGGTCACGTATGAAGCCGAGGCTGAAGAGTTGACCGCCGAGGACATCGTCCAGCGGGTCCTCGACGGCGTGGAAGTGCCCTAGCGCGCTATCAGTAAGGTCGAACGAACGAGCTTCCCTGCCAGACTCGCCGCCTCCAGTACCGCTGACTTGTTGACCTCCCGAACGGCAGGCAAAGAGGCGCGTGGGCCTGCACGAAACGATGGGGGCAGCAACGCCACCAATGTCCTGGCCAACCGTCCGCCCGCTAGGTCCAACGGCAGCCACAGGCTTCGACGGCTCCAGTTCGGCACGAGCGAAGCCCTGCGGTGAAGGTGAATGCGTGTGCCGGGCTGATGGCATCTGACCTTGGATTCGCCTCGGTCGCCCGCTGCCCTGACCTCGTTTGCCGCGCGCCGCCGATTGTGCAGGGCACCCGAACACGGCGCAGCGACTGGGCGAGTAGAAGTCTTGTTCGGACCACGCTGGGGCATCATGTAGGCTTGACTGCCAACCATGACACCGTCTGTGAACTTCGAGCCCCTTGTTCCCTTGGACTTTTTGGAGCGGAGCGAATCTGTGTATCCCGACAAGCCGGCGGTGATCCACGGAGGGACCACGTATTCGTATGCCCAGTACAGTGAGCGCACGCGACGCTTGGCTGCGGGCCTTCAAGAGCTGGGAGTTGGGCGGGGAGACCGCGTCGCGATCCTCGCCCCGAATATTCCCGCCATGCTGGACGCGAAGTTCGGACCCATGCGCATCGGCGCGGCCTTGGTGCCGATCAATGTCCGCCTCTCACCCAGAGAGATCGCCTACATCTTGCGGCACTCGGGCGCCAGGGCTCTGATATTCGACACGGAATACGCCGATGCGGTCCGCGCGCTTCGGGACTCGGTCCCCGATCTTGGTGCGTACGTGCAGGTCGCGGACGTGGCGCCGCTGGCCGGGGACATCCCCGGCCCGGAATACGAGGAGTTCTTGGCGGCTTCGGATCTCGCGCGCCTTTCTGAAGTGCGCATTGACGAGAGCGAAGCGATCAGCGTGAATTACACCTCTGGGACGACGGGATTCCCCAAGGGGGTTGTCTTCCACGCCAGGGGGGCGTGGGTCAACGCAGTGGGAGAGGCCTTGGAGACCGGATTGAGTTGGCGGTCCGTGTACCTCTGGACCCTGCCGCTGTTCCACTGCAATGGCTGGTGCTTCCCTTGGGCAATTCCCGCCGTTGGGGGAACGAGCGTGTGCTTGCGCAAGGTTGTGCCAGCCGACGTCTACCGTCTCATCGAAGAGCAGAGCGTCACACATCTTTGCTGCGCTCCCACCGTCCTGACGTCGCTGTACGCCAGCCCGGAAGCCGAAGGCAGGGACCTCAGCGGCGTCACGATCACAACAGCCGGCGCCGCTCCCGCCCCCCTAGTGATCCGCACGATGGAGGGCATGGGCGCGAAGGTGCATCACGTGTACGGCCTGACGGAGACGTATGGCCCCTACACCATCTGTGCCGACCAGCCGGGATGGGACACCTTGGATCCTGAGAGCCGTGCCCGGGTGAAGGCCCGGCAAGGCGTGGCATACGGCGTGGCGGGAACGGGACTCCGAGTGGTAGACGAGCAGATGAGGGACGTTCCGCCAGACGGAAAGACGATGGGCGAGGTTGTGATGCGCGGGAACATGGTGATGACCGGGTACTTCAACGACGAGAACGCCACGGCTGATGCGTTCCGAGGTGGCTGGTTTCATTCCGGCGATCTGGCCGTGCGCCACTGCGATGGCTATGTGGAGCTGAAGGACCGCTCCAAGGACATCATCATCTCGGGAGGAGAGAACGTTTCGAGCCAGGAGGTCGAAAAGGTCCTGATGGAGCATCCGGACGTGCTGGAGGTGTGCGTGGTCGGGATCCCCCACGAACAGTGGGGCGAGGTGCCAAAAGCCTTCGTCGTACCGCGCGACGGCGCCACCGTAACGGCGGGTGAGGTGATCGAGCATGCCCGCGAGCGCCTCGCCCACTTCAAGTGCCCGAAGCAGGTGGAATTCGGCGATCTGCCGAAGACCGCCACCGGAAAGATCCAGAAGTTTGTGTTGCGCGACCGCGAGTGGAAGGGGCGCGATCGTCAGATCGCGGGTTAGCGCCCGGGTGCCACCACACCACTGGTATTCACGGACAATGTAGAGCCTATTCCTCAGAACGGCCGCTCAAGTCCGTGTGGCACGACCGAAGTCAACAATCCGGAGGCCGAGCCACGGGACGGAGCCGCGGTAACAATTTGGATGCCCTCCAGCACGGCAGGCCGGCTGGATCCGATCGGGATCGTGATATGGCGGACCCTGCCCATGCCCCATAACCGGGACTTGACAACGTGACCCCTCGTGTGGCATCC
>JAPPMC010000270.1 GCA_028819235.1 Bryobacterales bacterium | reverse complement strand
GACCAAGGATCGACTCCGGCAAGCGTCCCAAACATCAACAAAAGAATGTGCCTGCACATGGGGAGACGTGTTGGAAATCGGGCTGCGTGCCACCAAGATCCGTAATCCAGACAATCTTGTGATCGTTGTGCCGAACAACGAAATCATGCGGCGCGACATCATCAACTACACAATGTCAGGCGAATCGATCCGTCTTCGCATCCCGTTCTCGGTCGCATACGAGTCCGACATTCAACTTGCCAAGACGCTGCTGCTGCAGGTGGCTCAAGAGGTGGAGGGTGTGAAGCCGGACCCCAAGCCGATCGTGATCGTTCGCGGTTTCGGGCCATCCGAGGTTAACTTGCAGCTCCGCGTCTGGATCTCCGAGGCGCGTGCTCGCCGTCGCATCTCCGATCAGATCAGCGAGAGCGCGATGGGCAAGTTCCACGAGGCCGGCGTAGAGATTCCCTACCCGAAGCGCGAGCTATTCGTCAGTGCGAAGGATTCAGGTGCCTCAAACGTTGGCGCATTCGGCGAGAGTGACTGATGCGTAAGGGTTGCCACCTGCCGAAGTTCCTCGGCAAGCCGTCAAGTCACAAGGAACCGGTCACTTGGCCGTGCAGTGTGAGCGGCTGAGCCGAACACTTCGAAGGGACGCGTTGGGGGTATTCCCGTTGTTCTTAGAGCGGCGGAGATCGGGTCGTGTTTCGGGCCGAATCTGATCTTGTGGGGCGCTTTGCTCCCCGAGGGCACCGGCATGGCGCTCGACGATCTCGGGACCTCCTGCTCAATTGCAAGACCGGCAGGCAGAAGTGTCAGCCGGTGCGCCGCCAAGCAGGTTGCTGAGCCAACAGGCCTTCATTCGTGACGGGCGTCCTCGCGAATCCGAGGCGAATCGGCTGGTGTCTCAGCTGTACTTGCGCAGTTCTAGCTTCGCGACGGTCTCACGGTGCACCTCGTCCGGGCCATCCGCTAGGCGAAGCGTCCTTTGGCTCGCCCACGCGCTGGCCAGGAATGTGTCCTGGCACACTCCCAGAGCCCCATGGGCTTGAATTGCCCGATCGAGCACGCGCAGGGCCACGTTTGGCGCGATCACCTTGATCTGCGCAATCTCTTGGCGCGCGACCTTGTTGCCGACTGTGTCCATCATGTACGCCGCCTTCAAGACCATTAGTCTGGCCTGCTCGATCTCGATCCTCGAATCGGCAATGTCCTTGCGAAGCGCCCCGTGCTCGGCCAAGGTCTTGCCGAACGCCACGCGCTGCATTGACCGGCGGCACATCGCCTCTAGGGCACGCTCCGCGATGCCGATGGACCGCATGCAGTGATGGATGCGGCCAGGCCCGAGCCTTCCCTGTGCGATCTCGAAGCCCCGCCCTTCGCCAAGCAGCATGTTCGATGCCGGTACCCGAACGTTGTCGAAGTGGATCTCGGCATGGCCGTGCGGGGCGTGGTCGTAGCCGTAGACGTGCAGCACCCGCTTGATCTTCACGCCCGCGGTGTCGAGTGGCACGAGGATCATCGCCTGTTGCGTGTACTTGGGGGCCTCCGGGTCGGTCTTGCCCATGAAGATTGAAAGCTTGCAGCGGCGCTCCCCGGCGCCGGATGACCACCACTTGTGCCCGTTGATGACGTACTCGTCCCCATCGCGGCGGATCGTCGATCGGATGTTCGTCGCGTCGCTCGAAGCCACGTCCGGCTCTGTCATTGAGAAGCAAGATCGGATCTCGCCGGCCAGCAGCGGCCCGAGCCAGCGCTCCTTCTGCTCCTCCGTGCCGTAGCGCACCAAGACTTCCATGTTCCCCGTGTCCGGCGCCGAGCAATTGAAGACTTCCGGAGCCATTGGTGAGCGGCCCATGATCTCGCACAGCGGCGCGTACTCGAGATTCGTGAGTCCGGCACCATGCTCGCTGTCCGGCAGGAACAGGTTCCACAGCCCCGCCGCCCGGGCCTTAGGCTTGAGTTCCTCAAGGATCGGGGGCGGCGCCCAGCGGTCGCCTTGCCCGATCTGCTCCCGGAACAGCGCCTCGTTTGGATAGATGTGCTCGTCCATGAACGCCAGCAGTCTTGAGCGGAGTTCGCGAACCTTGGGAGAAAAGTCGAAGTTCATGGCGCCGATTGAGCCGCCATTGTACATTCCCTCAGGGGCTCTCCGATCCGACCATGAGGTTCAGCGCCCCAATAGAGGTCGGTGACCCGCCTCGGAAGCTGCCGCCAGGGCGAAACGCGAGCATCGGCGGCACGGCACGACCGCAATCCATGCTCTGGCGGGCTGATCCCACCAGGCCCGACCGCTCACTGACCCCCACCGGATCGGCGAGCGAATGGAGAAGCGGGCCAGTCTCAAGAAGCCGGGGCCGGGTGGGGCGCGCAAGTCATGGCTCGGGGACTCCTCCTGCCTGATCACGTTCCACAATGAAACGCGTCGTCGCAGCCACACGCTCCCCGAGCGCTGCGTCTTCGAGCGCCTTGAGTTCGCGGTACCGCTCAAGGGTTTGTCGTGCCCGTTCCGTGTGGCCCGATCGCTGCAGGGCCAGCCCCAGCTTGTAGTGTGCCGTCACGTGATTGGCGTCGATAGCGACCGCTTGGCCGAGCGATTCCGCCGCCGCCGTCCATTCGCGCAACTCGAACTGGATTTCCCCCAAAAGGAGGTGCGCTTCCAAGAACGCAGGGTGCTCTTGCACCACATTTCGGAGGACATCTAGCCGTGCGGCTGCATCGCTGTAGTCTCCTGACCGCACGGCTTGGCGGAATGTTGCCAAGGCCTCGTAGTAACGGGCCCAATGACTTGTGCCGTTGCGCTCGAACAACCCCTGAAACGCAAGGACCGCGCCGTCGAAGGCGTCGTCGGCCTGGTCGAAGGCCTGCGAGAGCAGGTGATAGCCAACCAGATCGTCGGGCCTCAATTCCACCGCCTTCAGGAATGCAGCCGTTGCCACCTCGAACTGCCCCTGTCCCATCGCGGCACCGCCCTTGCCGACCCAGAGGTCCCAAGACCGGGGGTGGCGCGCCAGTCCGGTCGTGAACACCTCCGCTGCAGTCTCCCAATTCCAATGGATGAGGAATTCGTGGCCCAGTGCATAGTAGTTGGCGGCGACAGGCTCCAGTTCCACCGCCCTGCGAAGGTGTTCCACCGCTTCGACTTGGCTGTCCCGGTCGTCCAAGAGATCGCCCAGCAACAGGTGGGCTTCGGCCGTTTCTTCCAGCGACAGTGCAGTTTTCGCGGCAAGCCTCGCTTCGGGCAGCCTGCCCAGCCGACGCCTTGCCCGGGCCAGATTGAGGTGGGCCGCATAGGACGACGGGACTCGACGGGTGACTTCCGAGAGCAGTTCCTCGGCTGACTCTAGGAGCCCTTGGCTGAGGAGCAGGATGGCCGCTTGGAACTGAAGCTGGGGCTGGCGGTCCAACCGCGGCCGGATCGATTGCAGGGTCTCCTTCGAGCGGTCAGCACCTCCGAGTGCGCGTTCGGTCAGGGCCTTCAGGAATCGAGCTTCGTCCCGAGATGCCGCTTGAGCGGGAAGCCTTCCCAGAATCGTGTTCGCACCTCGGTAGTCACCGACCAGGAATCGGCAGTAGGCCAGCTGATAGGCGTTCTGGTACACGCTCGGCTGGACCGAGAAGGCCTTCTCGAGCTTTGGCAAGGCATCGTCCGGTCGGCCCTGCTGCAAAAGGATCGTTCCGAGGTTGAAGCTCGCGGTCGCGTGATCGGGATCCAGTTCCAGTGCCTTCCGGAACTGCTCAGCCGCTTCCGACGACCGGCCGATGCGCATCAGGCTGGCCCCGTAGTTGGTCCGCAGTGAGACCGAGCCAGGCTGCAGTGAGACGGCCTTCTTGAAGTGGCGGTTTGCCTCGAGGGGAATGCCGTTCAGGTCCAGCACGATCGCGAGCAGGTGCTGAATCTCGGCCGCTTCTGGGTGACGCTCCTCGAGGGGCCTGACCAGCCGCAGCGCTGCTTCGTAGTTGCCGGACCGGAATTCTCCAACGGCACGATTGAATTCGCTAGCAGCCTCTGGAGGGATCCCGGCTCCCGACGCTGCGAACGGTACGCTGATAAGGCAAGCGGCGAGCAGTGCCTTGGCGAAGGCCATGGGTGCCTCGCGAGTGGCGATATTCGATACGCGCGACGCCAAGTCAGGCGTGTTGTCAGTCTGGCCCGAGCTCGGGCCCCGGAACGTCAGGTTCCTTCTCCCAGGACCCGCATTGATGTTCAGCCCTCGATCAGCTTCCGGCCGACGGCCCGGGTCGCTAGGCGATGCCCAAGCGGGACCAATACGGACGGTCCAAGGCAGCTTCATGCTACCAGTCCTGCCCAAGCTGCAGGGTAGGCTGCACCGGTCAGCGGAGCGCTCGTCTGCTGAGCGAGACCAAGCGGGGGGCGTGCCCCTCCTCAACCCCGCTGAACCGGGCCCTTGAAGAGGCTTGCCGCGACGCCCGTTGCGAGGCAGGGTGAGGCAGGCGAGTAGTGTCGTGCTTCAGCGTGGCGCGGTCCATGGCCCAACTCAGTGAGTTGCTGCCTCGTTCGTGGCCCGGGCGAACTGACATTGGCCCCTTGCAAGTGCTGGCTACGGCACTCAGGTTCTCGTACTCTCGCGCTGATCGGAGGACGGCCATCATGGGGTACGGGACTGCTGGTGAGCCCCGTCGGCAGGTGCGCTGACCGGGAGCGCGCTGTGTCCCGGTCCACGAGCTCGGGCTGGATCGGGCAGAGCCAGCGAGAAGTGCCCCCCAACTTTGCGCGTCGCAATCAGCCAGCCTAGGTTCGCGAGCGCTATGCTTGGGCACGCGAGGCACGATGTCGCGTGCAGTGATCGACGTGCGGTTGCGCGCTCCGGCCTTGTTCCTGACTTGGATCGCGGTGGGTGCGCATCCAATCTTGCTATTGCAGCCCTCGGCCCTGTCCCAGCCGCACTTCGCGGAAGTCTCGGAGTCGGCAGGGCTGAGCGCGTTCGTCTTGAGCAGCGGCGACCGCCGCAAGCGCTACATCGTGGAAGCCAATCCTGGTGGCGTCTGTGTAATCGACTTCGACTCCGACGGTCTGCCGGACATCTACTTCGTGAATGGCGGCCGTCTCGACAGCCTGCTTGCCGAACGGCCATCCGAGTTGCGGCACGCTCTGTTTCGGAATCTCGGCGATCTCCGGTTCCAAGAGGTGACGTCGGAGGCGCGTGCCGGTGGGAACGGGCACTGGGGCATGGGCTGCTCTGTCACCGACTTCGACGCTGATGGACGTCCCGATCTGTACATCACCGCGTATGGTCCGAATCAGTTGCTGAGGAACCGCGGCGACGGTACCTTCGAAGACGCCACCGAACGCGCGGGGGTGGACGACTCTCGCTGGTCGACCGGCTCGACATGGGCCGATGCAGATTTGGATGGGGATGTGGACCTGTTTGTGGCGAACTATATCGAGCTGGACCGGTCAAATCTTCCCGAGCCGGGCAGCCCGGCCTACGGAAGCATGGGGGGACGGGAGCTCGGCTGCACCTATCTGGGACTGCCAGTCATGTGCGGTCCGCGCGGACTCAAGGGGGCCGGCGATTCCTACTTCGTCAACAGGGGAGACGGGACATTTGAGGAGAAGGCCAACGAAAGCGGGCTGGACGATCCCACGGCCTACTTTGGCCTAGGCGCTGTGTTCACCAATCTGGACGAAGACAGCCTGCCGGAACTGTTCGTGGCGAACGATTCGACTCCGAACCTGCTGTACCGGAACAGGGGACACGGAGCATTCGAGGAGGTTGGACTGCTGGCTGGCGTAGCTCTTGATGCGAACGGGGTCGAGCAGGCCGGCATGGGAATCGCGGTTGGGGACTTCCTCAACAGCGGCCTCTTTTCCTTGTACGTGACGCACTTCTCCGAGGAGTACAACACTCTATACCGCAACGAGGGCGGCCTGAACTTCACGGACATCACGACTCGCTCGGGATTGTCCCGGCCCACATTGCCGTATGTCGGATGGGGAACCGTGTTTCTGGACGCTGACAACGACGGATCGCTGGATCTGTTCGTGGCCAATGGCCACGTATTCCCCAATGTCGATCAGCTTGAGCACGCGACGATTGCCAAGTATGCCCAGAGGGGCCAGCTCTTCTTGGGTGCTGGAATGGGGAAGTTCCGGGAGCAAGCTGACGCCGTGGATCTCCCCTCAGAGGGGTCCAGTCGCGGGGCTGCCACCGCCGACTTCGACGGCGACGGGCTGCTGGATCTGGTCGTCAGCAACATGGACTCGGCCCCTTCGCTGTTCTGGAACAAGAGCACGGCCGTGAACCGCTACCTGCGAGTCCGGCTTGTGGGGGATGGCGCAAACAGGCTCGCTCTCAACGCCCGCGTCCGGGTGCGCGCCGGGGATCTGGTCCAGCTTCGAGAGCTCAGGAGCGGCGGAAGCTATCTCTCCAACAGCGAAATGGTGCTCCACTTTGGCCTGGGCGATCGGGAAACTGCCGACACGGTCGAGGTGCTGTGGCCAGACGGCCAGGCTACGCTCCTCAAGACGGTGCGGGCCGGCCAGCAGATCACGATCACGCAGCCCGCTTTGAGCGGAGAGCGTGCCCCAGAAACCGATCGGCCCTGAGCGCACCGCCGGCGCCCGCTACCAGCCTTCCGGTTCGGCGGCGGGCCAAGTGGCTGGGGTCTGACCGATCAATGGCCGTTGGCAGCCGTGCCAGCTATGGCTGAAGCACGAGTGCTGCCACGAAGTGAAGGCTTGGCCGACTGCACGGCTCTCGGCCAGAGTGAATCGACACCTTGGTCGTTCGTCAGGATCGATCAATCTCAGGCTCGTGCAGATTCTCGTTCGCAAGCCGCCCGGGAATGAGGACTCCGCACCTTCGCGCCCGCCAGACCATTCCTTTCAAGACAGGCGACAGAGGTCGGAAGGGCCGGGCAGGCCAAGGTCCAAGTCTGCCCGGCCCGATGACGGCTAGAAGAGGAACCTGAGTCCGAACTGAATCACGCGACCCTCGCGCAGCGGGTCGAGCACTGAAGTGGTCCGGCCGAACCGGCCATTGTCAACCCTGTTCACCGGATTGCTGAACTGGGGCGTGTTGAAGGCATTGAAGAACTCCCAGCGCATCTGTAGCTCAGCGTTCTCGTTGCCCCCCAAAGCGAAGTTCTTGAACAGGGACAGGTCAAAGTTGTGATGCGGCCACCCGCTCAGGCTGGCGACGCCGCAGTTGCCGAACGTACCGTCCTTCGCGATGGCGAACGCTGAAGTGTTGAAGAATTGCCCGACTGTTCGTGGCCCAGCCGGGTCTCCGATACAGTCCGCCCGAGCGTTCTGGCTGCGCGTGCCGCTCCGGTCGGGTCCCCTGATTCCGATCGGGGCCCCGGACGTGGAAGACCAGATCCCGTTGAATTGCCAGCCGCCCAAGACGTGGCGGGCACCACCACCTCCCCTGAAGGGGATCTCCCACACCCAGTTCATCACGAACCGGTGTGCCCGGTCGAAGACCAGTCGCCCGTAGTCCGCCCAAGGTTCGTAGGCGTTCTGAGGCCGGACGTTGCTCGCCGACGCTCCACCCGAGAGGTTGTCCTGAGTGTCTCCCAGCGCTTTGCTCCAGGTGTAGTTCATGTTGAACGCGAGGCCGTCGGTCATCGCACGCCGGAGGCTCACCTGCAGGGCGTTGTAGTTGGCGTTGCCGTTGCTCGCCATGTGGTCGCTGAGCCGAGCCCAGTCCGGGAACGGATGGGAGATCTGCCCGTCTGGATGAAGGTAGCCTTGGTTCAATGGCTGCAGCCTTCGGATCTGGTGGGAGACGCCTCCTACGTACGCTAGGTCCAGAAGGTAGGCGTCTTCGAGCTGGAACTGGAATCCCGCGCTGAACTGCTCCGACCAAGGCGCCTTCTCGTGGAGGCTGCGGCTCCTGAGGTCGATCGTCTGCGGATTGAAGGCGCTGCTCCCGCCCGGAAATGGCTGTCGCAGCAATAGTTTCGGCACTTCGTTGAAACGGGACTCATACCCTCGAAATTCGATCAGCTGGGGAGGGTTGAGCGGAAGAGCCGCAGAGCTTCCCATGCGGTCGATCGCCTGATAGAAGATCGCGTAGCCACCTCTCAGGACTGTTCGGTCTCCGATACGGTACGCGGCCCCGAATCGGGGTGCCACATTGTTCCGGTCCGGATGGACCAGGGCTCTGCCGAACACACCGTCGGCCTGGACCCGCTGCACACACTCGAACTCGCACGGGACTTGGCCGAGGTCTCCCGGATTTGCCGTGATCAGGGCTCCCCGCCCCCCGTTCGCGTTGGGGTCGAAGTTCGACATGAGGTTGTCGCGCTCCATGATCGGCGTGAAGTACTCGTAGCGGACGCCGAAGTTCAGGGTGAGGTTCGGGGTGGCCTTGTAGGAGTCCTGTATGTAGAACATCATTCCGTCGGTGAACGTGTGGGGGACTAGTGGCGTGGTTGCCTCGACCCTCCCAACAATGCCCAAGAGCAGATTGGCAACGCCGTCACCCGTGTAGGACCGAGGCAGGATATAGCGACCATTGGGCGCCTTCACGTCCAAGTAGTTGTTCATGGCGCGCTTGTACTCCACTCCGAACTTGAGCGAGTGGTTCCCGCGGATCCAGCTGAGGTTATCCAGCAGCTGGAAGACTTGGGAGACTTGGAACTGCGGCCGCCACTCCGAGGTGCCGAGCAGGGTGTACCCCGACACGCGAATCGGTGGGAGCCCGTACGCAAACGTTCCCGGAAGCGAACTCAGCCCGAACTCCGCCCCTGCGTCCCCCTCTGGCGCCACCGGGTCAGAGGTTGAGTAGATGCGGTTGAATCCGAACCGAAGGCTGTTGAACACCGCCGGGCTGAAGATGCGGTTCCACGTGGCGGCCAGGAGCTGGCCCCGTACGTAGCTGTTGGCCGTGAAGCCTCCAGTAGCGAGAGGATTGGGGAACGGGCCTTGCTCAACGATTGTATCCGTCTGCAGGAAGCTGTAGGACGCGTAGAAGGTGTCCTTGTCGGTCAGGCTGTGGTCGACGCGCACGTCGAAGGAGTTCTGCTCTAGCGGCACGTCAAGCGCAGATTGGTAGCCAAACTTGCCAGCATTCGGATCCGGATACAGCCCAGCCAATGCCATGCCTGCCGGATCTCCACACGGCAATCCGTCCGTGCGGCTCGCGTTAAGGTTGAGAATGTCGTTTACCTCGTCCACGCATGGCACGATGTGGGGATAGTAGGGATTCCCGTTCGCATCGCGCTCGATTCTCAAGTCACGATCCCCTGTGAAGATCCCCTGCTTCATCTGTGCTGTTGGCACCGTGCCATTCGCGCCGCCGGCTTTGCTCGAATCCGTCTGTTGGAAATCTGCGAAGAAAAAGGTCTTGTCCCGGACGATTGGGCCACCAATGGTCCCACCCCACTGTCCCCTACGCTCCATTCCCCGTTCCACGCCAGCAGCGTTGTTGAAGAAGTTGTTCGCGTTGAGCTTGTCGTTGCGCAGAAAGTACCAGCCCGAACCGTGGTACGCGTTCGAGCCCGACTTGATCTCGGCGTTAATAACCGCTCCTTGGCTCCATCCAAACTCGGCATCGTAGGTTCGGGTCTGGATCTTGAACGACTGGAGGGCATCCGGCGGAGGCTGAACAGCCTGCGGACTGCGCTCCTGCGCATTGGTCGTGAAGGTGTTGTTGTCGACGCCATTTAGGGCAAAATAGTTCTGCAGCGAGAAATTCCCATCGACGTTGATTCTGGCCTCCCGCGGATTTGACCTCGCCCCGGGTGCCGGAACGGCACCAGGGCTCAAGAGGATCAGGTCCGAGTACCTGCGTCCGTCAAGCGGCAGGTCGGCGATCGTTCCGCCCTCAATGACCGTGCCAAGCTGGCCACTGTCGGTATCCACGCTCACGAGAGAGGCGACGACCTCAACTTGTTCTGTCACGTCTCCGACTTCCAACACAAAGCTGACGTCCAACCTCTGCTGGATGGCCAGAGGGATTCCATCCCTGACGGCCGCCTTGAAGCCTGCGGTCTCTGCGCGTACTTCGTACGTCCCTGGACGTAGCCCGGATGCTTGGTAGGCCCCTGCGGCGTTTGTGCTCAGCGTGACAGAGACTCCCAAGTCCGTCGCTGTCACCACGACATCGGCACCAGGAATGACGGCTCCTTGCGCGTCGCTAACGGTGCCAAGAATTGTTCCGGTGTTGATCTGCCCAAGCAGTGGAGCTGCCGAGAGCGAGAGCAAGACTAGCAGAAGTCGGTACGGCATTGCGTAACCCCCTTTTTCTGGTGTTTTCGGAAGTCGCGCGGGGCGACTCTCCTCCTTGTGAGCCCGTGGAGTGGGCTCACTGCTTCAAGTTGCCCCTGCAGCCAACTCAATACTCCCCCCCTCGCTGGACGGGCGGCCGCCGGCCGAGCCGGTGCCGCGCCATCACTCTCTGGGGGGCAGGTCGGGTGGATTGCCCGGGCCGGTGCATGACCGCTCATCCGTGGCAGGCTTAGGCCAGCCACCACTTCGTGCGCGGACTTGTCGCGGGCTGATGTCAGCCCAAGCCTGAGCGGTTTGACCCTAGCGGCACGTGCCTTCCTACGGCTGCACACGTGCGTGTTGCAGCCAACGACGGTTGGGTGGGACGGACGATGCGCAGTACTGCGCAGGATGTCCCAACCCTTCCGGCGCCGCGCCGTGAAGTAGACAACCGGGCGGAACGCGTCTTGGGCCCAAGATCGCCCCGCCACAGAGTCGGATTCCTTCCCGTCTGCCGCGGCGACCGATTCCTCGGCGTCGTGCACTGGAGTCATGCGAATTTTACGCCAAGTGGGCCCGGAGCGCAACTGGCCTTGTTCTACTGGATCAATTGGTGCTGCCGCCTAGGGGCCCTCAAGGTAGGGCCGACGGTGCAGAAAGGCGTCGATCGAGACAAGGCCAGCCCGGGCCTCTGCACATCGAGTGTGAGCTTGAGCACCGCGAGGACGAGGTTCCACCGCAACTGCGTAGGAGCGTACGATCTCTCGATCTGGACTGTTGCTTGGGATTCTTGCCACTTCCCGCGATCACCGCCCACCACATGGCCCGCTCCGCCCGTTAAAGTGATTGCCATGCAAGGTTACATTCGGGTCGCTTCACCAAGAGTGCTTCTGGGACTGCGTGCCTGCCCGTTGGCCGTACTGTTGGTCGCAGCATCGGTCGCACCGGGAACCGATCTTGACAAGGTCTTGGTGCTGACAGAATCCAGGACGGGCCCTCGCTCGCTGGCGGTCGACCGGGGTGCGGCAGGACTGTGGCAGCATCTCCAGCGCTTGCAAACGACCGCAAGCGTGCTCTACACCGCCGCCCACCCCGACGACGAGCAAGGAGGGACCCTGACCCACCTGAGCCGCGGCCAAGGTGTGCGGACCTCCCTGCTCACCCTGAATCGCGGGGAAGCGGGTGCCAATGCCGTGGGGTCTGAGCTCTTCGACGGATTGGGCTTGATCCGAACCGAGGAACTGCTGGTCTCCGACCGCTACTACGGACTCGATGACCAGTACTTCACAACCCTCATCGACTATGGCTACTCCAAGATCATGAGCGAAGCCCTTCGGCAGTGGGGCAGGGAGAACGTGCTGCGAGACGTTGTCCGGGTGATTCGCATCAACCGCCCGTTGGTGCTCGTGTCGCGCTTCTATGGCGACCCTCGCGATGGACATGGCAACCACGAGACGTCTGGTGCCGTGACGCAAGAAGCGTATGCCTTGGCGGGTGATCCCACAAAATTCCCGGAACAGATTCAGGAGGAAGGGCTCAGGCCCTGGCAGCCTCTCAAGCTCTATCGCAGCAACCTCCGTTCCAGGCGATCGTCGGGCCCGGCCGCAGGGCCACCCGACCACCAGTGGCACGTCCGCGTGAATGCTGGAGCCTTCAGCCCTTGGCTGGGCCAGACCTACGACCAGTTCGCGGCGCTTGGTCTCAGCTTCCAACGTTCGCAAACGAGCGGACGCATGCGGGAGCGTATCGGGAACCAGTTCCATTACTTTGAACGGCTGGAGTCCCGGGTCAGAGCGCCCGACAGGGAAAACGGGTTCTTCGACGGCGTCGACACGTCGGTCGGGGGGATGTTCGGAATGTTGGGTGGCGAGGCGCCCGAGGGCATGACTCCCTTGCTCGCCGAGATAGAGGGCAGCGTCGAGGAAGCTGTCGCCGCATTCAGCGTTACTAATCCCGCAGCAGCGGTGCCATTCCTCGTGCGGGGGCTGAAGCTCACCCGCGAGGCGGCCCAGCTAGGCGCGGACCACGATGACGCCGGATTCCTGCTGGCCATCAAGGAGCGGCAGTTCCAAGACGCCATCAGTGCCTCGCTAGGCCTCCAGTTGCGAGCGGTAGCCGTTCCATCGGGATCTGGCGGCCCAAGCTCCCCCTTCTCTGCGCCCGCCACTCTTGGAGAGGTTGTCCCGGGCCAGCAGTTCAAGGTTGAGACGACGTTGGTCAATCCCAGCAGTCTGGGGATCCACGCGGACCGCATATCGCTGGACACTGCCGGGAATTGGAGTGTCGTGGCTTCCGGCCCGTCGGGAGGTCCCCTGCGCGCTGGTGAGGTGATTTCTGCGAGCTTTTCCGTCACCGTGCCGGCGGACGCTACGTTGGCTAGGCGGTACTTCGTCCGAGGGTCGGTCCGGGACAGCCGTTACACCATCCGGGAACCTGAGTTCCTGCATCTTCCGGGACGTGAGCCGGCACTCCGCGCAACAGCCGAGTACACGATCGAAGGTGAGGAGGTCCGCGCGACCGCGGTCGTGCACCGAAGGGAGGCGAACCTGCCTTTCGGATACGAGTACCGGGAGGTCAAGGTAGCGCCAGCCCTTGCCGTCAATGTCTCGCCGGCGAATCTGATCGCTCCTCTTGGGTCAGCTCGGACGAGACTATCCCTAGAGGTCGAGCTCGAGAACAACCACCCGGACGGGTCTGAGGGCGACCTTGTCTTGGAGGTGCCAGAAGGCTGGAGTGCCCAGCCCGATCGTCACAGCTTCCGATTCTCCCAGGCGAGCGCGCGGCAGCGATTCGGTTTCGAAGTGAGTGCGCCTCGCATCCGAGAAGAGACGTATGAGCTGGCGGTGGTCGCCCGGTCCGGCGGAAGAGAATACCGTCAGGGATATCGGGCGATCCGCCATCGAGACTTGGACACCCGGTACCTATACAGCGATTCGACGACCAGTGTCAGGGGGGTGAACGTCAAGATCGCCCCCGGCATGACGGTCGGATACGTAATGGGAGTTGGGGACGAAGTCCCGAGCGGAATCGAGCAAATGGGTGCGCAAGTCACGCTGCTGGGAGCTGACGAGCTTGCCAATTCGGACCTGAGCACTTATGGCGCCATTGTCGTAGGTACCCGCGCCTATGCCGTGCGTCCGGACCTGATCAGCTACAACCAGCGCCTGCTCGACTATGCCCACCAAGGTGGCAATCTCATCATCCTGTACCAGACACAGGAGTTCGTGCCTAGTAAGTGGGCGGCATTCCCGGCCGATCTTCCGCGCAGGGCCGAGGAGGTCTCGGAAGAGGACTCGCCTGTCAAGATTCTGGCCCCGGACCACCCAGTCTTGCAGGGGCCTAACAAGATCGAAGCGGCCGACTTTGAAGGTTGGGTAGAGCAGCGCGGCTCAAAGTTCTTCTCAGCTTGGGATGACTCCTACCTCCCACTGATCGAGACTCAGGATGAAGGTCAGGACCCCCAGCGCGGCGGGTGGCTAACTGCGCCCTACGGAAATGGCCACTACACGTACTTCGCCTATGCGATCCATAGGCAGGTTCCCTACAGTGTTCCGGGGCCTTACCGGATCTTCGCCAATGTTCTCTCGTTGGGGCGCTGATCTCCCCGATTCGCTCTGGAACTGCAGATCTCCCGCTTTCTGCCATCTCGAACATTGTGGGACGATCCACGGTCGGAATGACCGCACTCCGTACCAGGTGCAGTCCGCATCCGGCGTATCAGCCAAACTTGCGGCGCTCCGCTTGCTGTACTTCCGCTTCGGTCATGCCGATGTGGTGCGCAAGCTCATGCCAGAGGGTTTCGTAGATCGCCTGCTGGACGTCGGGACCCGCCATGCGCTCGAGGGGGCCTTGGAATAGGGTGATCTGGTCCGGCAACGCCATCTGGTAGTGCCATCCGCGGCGCTTGAGCGGCACTCCCTCGTACAGGCCGAGGAGAGTGTCCCCCGGCGGCACACGCGCTGCATGGAGCTGTTCGTGGGTCGGTTCGTCCTCGACCGCGATCACCAGATTTGAGAATTGCTCGCGGATCGACTCAGGGATTGAGCTCCAGGCGTCTTGCACCCAGCTTCTAAAGACCGCTCTGGCGTGCCGCATCCGTCCCGTGACAACCCTAGTTCCCGCCCGATCCGGCCCAAGCGTCGAACTCGGCATCAATCCCGGCGTCCGCCGTGCGGCCGGGATGAATCAGGACCCGGTACCGGAACCGAAGGCTTTCTCCCCGGGAGATTGTCATGCTACCGTCCCGCTTGGGGTCGGCGTGGAAGTCGTGCTCTCCAAACGCGTTCGCCGCGAACAGTCCGTACCCCCGCACGTGCCAGTAAGTCGGATGCTTCGGGTTGGCCGGATGGTCCAGGATCGCCACGCCCAGCGGCTTGCCGGAGATGCTGCCCGAGTAGTCCACCCACGTCGCCCGTTTGCCCCACGCTCCGGCCTCTGTCTGCAGACCCTCTGCGTTCCAGATTCGCCCCGTCCGCGGAATGCCCTTAGCCCGAAGATGCTGTTCCTCGAGCTCCGTGGCAAGCCTTATGGCGAAGGTCCCTTCCTTGGTATCCGCGAACTTGACCGATTCCTGTAGCGCGGTCAGGACTATGTCGAAGTCCACGGTGTTTCGGTCCCCTTTTCGGGAGAAGTCCATGCGTCGCTGCTCTTTGACCAGCGGCTCCCCCTCAGGTCCCTTCCAAGTCAGGGTCGCCTCGATGACTCCGGATGGCGTGCCGGATCCTGAGGAGCGCACCGCCTCGAGCGATATCGTTCCCTTTGGCAACCCTCGCCCACGCTGCTCAACCTCGTTCGCCCAGAAGTCAACGCCGTTGACGTTCCCATGGCTGAACCAAGCTCCACGGTGGTGCGGGTGATCCCGCTGCTCGCCCTCGATATCCTCCATCGGGAAGCCCCGTGTGACCGCCGTGCCATCCGCGGCGCGCAACGGGTGCAGATACGGTTTGGTCGTACTCCCACCGAAGTAGAAGGCCGTGAACGGAGTGGTGCCGATGGTGACTTCGATCCGGTCGCCGCTCCGCTGAAGCGTAACGGCTTCCGACGCCAGCGCCGGAGCGGCCATCGCGACAGCCGCGAGGATCGTTCTTCTCATGCGTCCATTCTGGAACATGCGGATCCCGCCTCAGACTCCGACCGGAAACGGCGAGCGGGGCGGCAGATCTTGCCGCCCCGCTGAACGTTTGCCCGGAGGCTGGTTCTAGAAGCCGTACCGCAGCCCAAGCTGCAGGATTCGCCCGGAGGCACCGGGGGTGAGGCTGGTGATCCGACCGAAGGCGCGGTTCTGTCGGTTGCCCTGCGGCAGACCAAAGTTCGCCCGGTTGGGCAGATTGATGACCTCACCACGGAACTGGACCGAGTGCCCCTCCCAAGGCAGGGTGATCTCTTTGATGACCGACACGTCAGCGCGCAGAGCGCCTGGTGCGATGAAGGCGTTTCGCCCTACGTTGCCGAACGTGAAGCGCGCCGGCCGATGGAAGCCAGAGGTGTCAAAGAAAGTCTCTCCGCGGACGTTGTCACGCCATGCGCCGTTCTGACTGTAGGGCGCGCTGGCGTCAGCCCTAACGCGAGCTGCCGTCGGGTAGACTTGGCTGGCATTGCCCCAGTACAGGGAGAACGGCGGTCCCGTCCGGGCCTCAACGATCGAGCCGATCGACCACCCACCGAGAATGCCGTTGAGCGCGGCGTTGTTGAAGGGAACAGCGCGCCCGCGCCCAAGCGGGATGTCGTAGACGACGCTCACAATCCCCCGGTGCGCGATGTGACTGCCACCCAATGACCAGGCGATCCTCCGGTTGTACTGATCCGCGAATGGCACGTTGCCCGCCTCGCCGCCCAGCTCATTCCGGCCTTCGACATCGTCCATGGCCTTAGACCATGTGTAATTCGTCTGGAACTGCAGGCCGCTTGAGTAGCGCTTCTCGAGCTTGAAGTTCACCCCGTGATACTCGGAACTCCCGAATGTAGGCGAGATCATCACCACATTGGAGAACTGCGGGAAGGGGCGCAGTACCTGCGCCGCGCGGCCCTCGCTGTCGATCAGACCGACGTGCGAAGGGTGGATCTGGTTCTGAGTCGCCGAACCCGGGATCGTGAGCTTCTTGCCGACGGTGGACAGGTAGCCGATTTCGAACAGCATGTCCCCAGGCAGCCGCCGCTGGATGTTGAAGTTATACGTCAGCAGGTAAGGATTGGGCCGGTCCTCCGGCTGGAAGAACTGCGGCGAGAAGACCGGCTTGTCGCCAATCGCGACCGCGCCGAACCCGGGGATCAGATCAGCCTCACTTGGTACCGCGATCGCAGGCAGGCCGTCGCGCAGCAGGAATGCTGCGTCTGTCGGTCGCAGCGTGCCGAATGACCCCTGGAGAGAGAATCCGGCGTTCGTAACGACCGGGGTCGCTTGGTCGTACTGTCCCGTGTAGACGATCGAAGCGCCCGCCCGAATGACCCAGTCGTCGTCGACACGGTATGAGATGCCAACGCGTGGCCCAATGTTGCCGTAGACGAAATTATGGGCGTATTTGCTACCGCCCCGCGCGTCGCGGCCTGACCAAGTGATCAGGCCAGGGCAGTTGCAGGCCGGGTTAGTGGCGCTCGCGTCGAACGAATTCTGACGGTTGTCGATTGCTTCGAAGCGCGGCGTGTCAAAGTCCCATCGAAGGCCAAGGTTGAGGGCCAGCTTGGAATTCACCTTCCAGTCGTCCTGAAAGTACATGCCCATGGCGTTGGCCCTGCTCCGGATCAGGAACGTCTCGACCCGGCTGCCGCCGGCGACCCAGCCATAGAGCAGGGCGGCAACCGGATCTCCGGTCGCGTTGCCGTTGAAGTTCATAGATCCGCCAGCGCTTGGCAAGAACACGTCGTCGTTTATCGACCAGCGGAATTCGCCGCCCCACTTCAGGGTGTGCTTGCCGCTGACGTAGGTCCAATTGGAGACGATGTGGTTGTCGCGGATAGGAAACTGCCGCCTCTCTTGGCCTCCCCCGCGACCGATGCGCTGGATGCCGCCGGCGAAGCCGAAGCCCGGGAAGAACTCCGGATTGTTCCCCCTAAATCCGATCTGCTCCGAGAATCCCAGCCCCTTGGCAGCGATCGTCGGATGCCACTTGCGCTTGTTCCACGTGAAGCGGTTCTCCGTGACCAGCCTGTTCGTCAGGTTGGAAATCTCCGTGACCGACCAGTTGAAGTAGTGGTAGTCGATGATGCGCTGATTGTTGTGGACCGGCAGCGGCCAGATGTCCTTGAAGTCTTCTCGGTCTCCCACGGTGTGCACGTAGCGCCCGTAGATACGGTGGCGCTGCCCGAGCGTGTGGTCCACTCGCAGCGAGAGTGTGTTGTTGTCGTTGATGTTGCGGGCGTTGTTGGTGAAGTTCCGGCTGCGCGTCGGTCGGCCCGCGATGTTCGGCTGCGGCCAGAACTGTGCGACCGCCGCACCGACCGGGTCCTGCTCGCTGGCCGGGATGATGTTGTTCGGCACCGGATCTCCCGTCACAGGATTCCTGACAGTCGCGCCGATGCCGGAAAAGTCCCCCGTCCACTCGGCCGGGTTTGGGATGTTCTCGATGCGCGGGCTCGCGGTCCGCTGTAGGGTGTACTCCTGGCTGCCGAAGAAGAAAGTCCTGTCCTTGACGATAGGACCGCCTAAGGCCCACCCGAACTGGTTGCGGCGGAGCACCTGCTTGTTCGCTCCCGCGAAGAAGTGCCGGGAGTCCATTGCGTCGTTGCGCACGAACTCGTAAAGCGCTCCGTGGAACGAGTTGGTCCCGGACTTGGTGGTCATCTGGATGAATCCGCCGCCCGAGCGGCCCATCTCCGCCTTGTAATTCGAGACTTCGACGTTCATCTCCTCGAGCGCCTCGATCGGCGGGTCGTAGTTAAGCGACGCCACGCCCAGCAAGATGTTCTGGGTCGAACCGCCGTCCAGCGTCCACATCGCGTTGTTGCTGCGCCCGCCGGCGATCTGGAACTGGGATCCGGTCCCTCTCTGGACAACGAATCCGCTCAGGCGGACCAATTGCGCAGCGCGCCGGCCCAGTAGCGGCATGTTCGCGATGGATCTGTTCTGGATCACGCCCCCGACGGAAGAGTTCTCCGTCTTGAGAAGCGGAACGTCGGCCTCGACCGTAACCGACTCGGTGACCTCGCCCAGCTCCAGAACTGCGTCGGCCCGCGCGCTGGAGGCCGTGTCAAGGCGAATGCCGGCCCGGGTGTACTGCTTGAAGCCCGGCGTCGAGACGATCAGCTCGAACGTCCCAGGCTTGATGAACGGGATCGTGTAGGTTCCCGTGGCGTTGGTCGTGGTCGTGTATGTCTCACCGGTCTCGGTGTTCATGATCACGACCTCGGCGGACGGGATCACCGCCCCCGTGCCGTCGCTGACCGTGCCGGTCAGTGTTGCGTTCTGCTGGGCTAGGCCCGCCACTGTGAGCAACAGGACCAGCGACCCAATCACGTATGATCGATTCAGTCTCATCAGATTCCCCCTTGTCCTACTGGTGCCGCGGCGCGCGCCAATGATCCCCAACCATGGATGGCGAAGGCAGTGCCGCTCGAATTTCAAGTCTGCCTTCATAGCACTGTACCAGTCCCACCGTCGCTCGTGCGATTGGCAGGTTGGCAGGACAGGCAGTGAGCTGGGGCCGAGCAGACGCTGAGACGGTCGTCGCGCGGGGATCCCCTGGCTGGCCGGCCCTCGTGAGGGGCGCGCGCAAGCGAGGATCGGACTGGGACACCTGACCGTATCGGTGGCCGACGCGCTAAGGACTACGACACAGGAGAGTCCCCCCAAGAGGTCGGCTTGACCGGGTCTCGCGTCGGGGCGACGGAGGGCTCATCGGGCAGGGGACCCTCATTGCTCCATCGGCCCTGCCCTGAGAAGCCGACGGCTCGTGTTGCAACCCATGCGGGCCCCACCCAGCGGACGCAACGCCAAGATGGCCAATTGAGGCGGCTGAGCCGTTGTGCGCGGCGGAGCGCGCTTGCGTAGCCGGCGGTGCCCCGGTCCAGCTGCGGCATTCTGGGCCAAGTGCATTCCATTGCCGCCACATTCCCCCGTGCCGCGTCGCCGGCTGCACGGTGTTCCTGTCTTGCGCTGCTGGCCGGGCCGTTCGACGCCCCTGCAGGACTTTGGAGCCAGTGTCTCCTAAGCGTTCCTGCCGCCGCGGCGGCAGGAACGGGCAGCCGTGCTGTCCATCCGCCTCACGATTTGCAAGCCCACGAACCAAGCTGCCTGCGCCTAGCGCCAGTCCCGTCCATTGCCCCGTCCGATCCGCCAACCGCCTGCTTCGCCAGTAACAAGGCGTCGCTCCATGCACCAGCGGCCCAGAGCCCCTCCGATCAAGCCAGATCCACGTCGAATCGCACCAGATTCCGCTCTTTGGAGCTGAACTCCATCCCAAGCAAGTGCACGGTCTCGTCCAGATGCCGGTACTTGTTCGCGTAGCCCCGGTCCTTCAGCTGTGCCATCGCCGAGCCGACACCGGCCTGCTCCTGAACCTTAAACTCAAGCAGGTAGACCCGGCCGTACGCCCGCACAGCCATGTCCAAGCGACCCGCGTTACTGGCGTCCTCGACTCTCACATCCACACCCAGCCCCGTGAAGGAGGAATAGACTACGGTGGCGTAGTAGCCTTCGTACTTGGCGATCTTGTCGCGCCTGTGCCAGTCGGCAGGTATGCCAGCAAAAAGCCCCCGAAGAGACCTTTCGATTCCACTGAGGTCTGCCTTTCGGAGCTGTCGCCGTATGAGATTCGTGGCCTTCACATCCGGAGCCCCGTCTGGCAGCAGGGCGCCGAGCAGTGTGCGGTTGAGGCTTTGGCGCACTTCCCTGTTTGGATAGCCCAGCCGGTAGATCCACTCCCCGTCTTCCTCACCGGCGTCGAGCAGCGTGAGGTAGCCGGTCTGGAACAGCAGCGCCTCCGTCGACATGGTGTCCACATCGAACGCGGAAAGCAGCTCGTCCGTGGCTCGCATCCCCTGAAGCGAGGCGGTATGAACCCCACGAGCGACGAGGCTGTCGATGAGGAAGGCGGGAGATCCAGTCTCAAACCACCACGCCCCGAAGCGGCGCTTGCGAAATAGGAGCAGCACGTCGATAGGGTTGTAAACCCTCTCCGTGCCGCCCCAACTGTAGCCGTTGTACCACTCGCGGATCCTCTCTCGGTCGAGTCCGTGCAGTTCCGGTGCGAAAACGGTGCCGAGGTCGTGCTCGGTATAGCCGCAGACTGCCGAGAAGGCCGGCTCGAGCGTGATGTCGACCAGATTGTTCAGCCCGGAGAATAGGCTCACCTTGGAGAACTTGCTGACTCCGGTGAGGAAGCAGAAGCGCACGTGGGCGTCACAAGACTTGATGACGGAGTACAAGCCGCGCAGGTAGTCGCGATTGGCGCGTGCAATGCTGGGCTCGCCGAGTGCATCGAGGATGGGCTTGTCGTACTCGTCGACGAACACTACGACTCGCTGCCCGCGCTTCTGGTGCAAGCTCCGAATGAGATGTCGGAATCGCCCCCGGGGCGGTGTCATCCAGCCGGTTCACACCCTCGGCGTCTTCGATGGCTCGTACTTGTTCGGTTAGATCCGCGTCCAGATCCCCGGGCGCACTCACGTTGACGGATCCGAAATCAAGGCGCACCACCGGATACCGTACCGACCAGTCCCAGGATCGGTCGGCCTCCAGCCCCTGGAACAGTTGTCGGTTTCCTACGAACAACTCCTTCAGCGTGTCGAGAAAGAGGCTCTTGCCAAACCGACGCGGACGTGAGAGGAAAAAATGCGTGCCTTCACTGGCAAGCTGCACAGCGAAGCCCGTCTTGTCGACGTAGTACGAGCCGCCTTCGCGGAGCTTGCGGAACGTCTGGATCCCGATCGGCAATCTACGCTTTCGCGTGGCCGCGTCCATGCCCCGTACCGGAACCTGATTCTACGGCACGCGGTGGGCCCTGCGACGTCTCTTCGCCGGTCGGTACGGCCGGTCAGGAACGCCGGTGCACGCCAAATCCCACGCCCTTCGGTTCTCTAGTTACACGAGCGGACCTTGGCGGATCGCCCGCTGGGCTGGCCATCTTGGCCTGTCAACCGTCTTCCCGGAGTCGCGGCCGCCCATGCGTAACTGTGAGGGAACCACTTCGGACCGCGACGGTGGTATCCAGCAGGAGAGGACGAGGCAGCTGCCACGAACGTTTGCAGTAGGGGGCTGTCGACGTGCTGTCCGGGCCAAGGATGGCCATTGGGAAAACCGGTCAAGTAGGGCGCCATTTGGTTCAACATGAACCGGCGCTCGAATGCCAGCGGAACCCATGCGATTGCCACGGAGATCCCCCCGGGGCGACTGCGGCCCCAAGACACGACGTATGGGTCGAGGTGACTCTAGACGCGATGGCTGGTGCGCCTTGGACTGATTCGGCCAATGGTCAAGAGTCGGCACGGCCGCGTCGTGCCAGAGATGGAGGCTCCCTGCGACTCCCGCCTCAACAATCTCTGACTTGGCGCTGCGGTGGACTACTCGCTGGCTGGACGTACGACGGGTCGGCGACATTCCTGCTTCTGCACTTGCCAGCGCCCCACGAGCGATCTCCGCCTCGCCACTAGTGTTCCGCCCGAACTGGAGGCGGACAGGCATGTCAGTTCAATGTCCTCCTCATCCCACAGCACGCTGAACGCGATAACGAACCGGGGCTCGCTTTCGACGATCGCCGCCGGCAGCCCCAGTTCCGGACGTTGGACGGCCCCCTGAGCCTCAAGCGGTGAATGACCCACTGCTCACAACGACCAGTGGGTCTTGATTGGCCTGAGATCAGCGCGATAGCGTAACCCAGTACAGCAGCGTAACCCGCTGCCTCAGAGCGGACTCCTTACGTATGTGGGGGCCCTGCGCACAGTAGCTACCTTTCTCCGGACGCTGTCTCTTGTGCCCCTTGCCTGCTAAGTGGTGGTAGGCCTAAGAATCCAGCTGCTGCCGTGCCGTCATTGGACTAGATCGCCGGATCCTAAGGCAATTGAGTCGAAGCGGAGGGGAAACAGCACTGGAACGCGATCCTGAGATGCGCGATTCAAGGAGTGTCAACACAACTTGCCGGGAGTGGCTCACCGCCTCTCGGTCTTTCGCAGACCATAGTAGCGGCATCGGAGTTCGGACGGCAGTGCTGAGTGTGGTACCGCATTGCACCGCCTTGGGATCGCTCAATGGAGATCGCGAATGGAGCACCGGAAGAACACAGATATGAATCAAACTAATCGGAGAGTCGGTCGCACAGACGGCGCAGCGGCGTGTTGTGCGAATTGGCCCCAGTGGGTGAAGTGGGCTACTGCGGGAGCGTTGGCTGTTATCTTGTTGCCGACCTTGATTTGCTATTGGCTCGTGTTCCACGACGTCACCAATGGAGGGTTGACCTTCGATAATGAACTGAATATTCCTGACCAACTATTCGGAACTCGTGTGGAGGGCCGTCGGCAGTTCAGCCTCACTGTCGCCGAGAGCACACGAGAATTCTTGCCCGGCAGGGAAACTGCAACGGCGGGCGTAAACGGCCCATACCTTGGCCCCACTGTGCGGCTGCGACAAGGTGACTCAGTCGACTTGACCGTCCACAACAATTTGGACGAGATTACGACAATGCACTGGCATGGAATGCATGTTCCTGCCCGTATGGACGGTACACCCCACCAGATAATAGAACCCGGAGATGTGTGGACAGCGAGTTTCAATGTCCATCAACAGGCCGCTCCATTGTGGTATCATCCCCACCCTCATGGAACAACCGGGCGACAGGTCTATCGGGGGGTCAGTGGCCTCATGTGGATCGATGATGAGAATAGCGATGCTCTGGACTTGCCAAGTACATACGGCGTTGACGACATTCCGATTGTGCTCCAAGACCGCCAGTTTGACGAGGATGGATCATTCCGATTCGCAGTGAATCAAGGTGCCATTTACGGGGACACTATATTGGTCAACGGGACTTGGAGCCCCTTTCTCAATGTCGAAGCTCGGCTCGTTCGCTTCAGACTGTTGAACGGTTCGAACGCGCGGATCTACTACATCGGCTTCGATGATGAACGTGCGTTCCACCAGATTGCTACTGATGGCGGCTTCCTTGATATGGCCCACGAAACAAATCGGGTGATTCTCGCTCCAGGTGAACGAGCGGAAATCCTTGTGGACTTCAGCGACGGGGCTGATGTCGTTCTCAAGAGCTTCCCGGAAGCTGGGCTCTTGGAGACGATCGGTTCGTTCTTCGGAGGAATCGGGTCGGGTCACTTGAACTTGCTGAAGATCGTACCCGAGCCCGCAAATCGAGTCTCTCACTCCCTTCCGAGGCTGCTCAACGACATTACCCGCATCGATCCGTCGCACGCCGCCAAGTCCCGCCCAATGGTCTTGGCAGGGCCGATAACCGAGGGACTGGGTCGACCAGGGGGGCCAAGACAGCGAGGCCGCGGCAGGGGCAATCGAGCGTTGGGTCTCCCAATCAACGGCAAGCTAATGGATATGGGCAGAATTGATGAAGTCGTGCGACTGGGCGACATCGAGATCTGGGAAGTGAGGAATCGTGGCGGGCAGCCCCACCCTTTCCACGTTCACTTGGTGCAATTCCAAATCCTTGATCGAAACGGGGATCCAGTCACTGGAGTCGAGTCCGGGTGGAAAGATACGGTCTTGGTTCACCCCGGCGAACTCGTTCGAATTATCATGCGGTTCGAGCGATACGCAGATCCCGAGACTCCCTACATGTACCACTGCCACATCATGGAACACGAAGACAACGGCATGATGGGGCAGTTCTTGGTTGTCAAGGAGCCCAAGCACTTCAGGAGTCTCACATGGAGGCTTCCAGAGAATGGGGAGATTTCGGGCTCGGCTGACGGGCTCCACGCCCAACGAGTGGACTTGATCGACCTTCACTAGCGGAATGGCCGGTCCTGTCTGACACTTGGCCTTGTCACTTCCGATCCCACCCGGAGCGAGGGCTGGGAGGGCTGGATTGGCGCGATCCGCGTGGCCACCGTCCGTCACAGTGTGAACGTGCCGGGCTTCGGGTCCCCCAGCGTCACCGACGGACCCGCCAGCCGACTTCGGCGACAACCTCGTGAGGCCGGGCTTGAGAAGCTTGGCGCGTGGGGGGCAACGGCAACGACTGGTTGCTCCGTCGCCGACCTGGTCAGAGAGCGCGCACCGCTGCGCCACAAGCGGTTAACTGCCTCGCGTCGACCGGCCAGAGCGCGTCCGCGACGCATCAGGCTGTCGGGGGACTTTACAGGAGGTGGTCCATTCGCGATTGTGGTAGCCGTGCGGAGATTCTTGCCATACCTTCTATTGACCTGCTCCTGCTCTGGGCCGTTGGGCGACAAGCCCTACCAGTCAGCGCGTCCGCCCAACGTTGTTGTGATCCTCGCCGACGACCTGGGATACGCCGATGTTGGCTTCCAAGGC
The DNA here is from genome assembly GCA_028819235.1 of Bryobacterales bacterium. Taxonomy (GTDB): domain Bacteria; phylum Acidobacteriota; class Terriglobia; order Bryobacterales; family UBA6623; genus VXMF01. The sequence continues at coordinate 114,657 of JAPPMC010000270.1, read as the reverse complement.
CTGGAAGACTTCGAAACGCCCCACATCGACCGTCTCGCCGCGGCCGGGATCCGACTGACAAACGGGTATGTCAGCCACCCCTACTGCAGCCCGTCTCGGGCCGGCCTGCTCACCGGTCGCAACCAGCACCGCTTCGGCCACGCAAGGAACCCGAAGTTCGGGGCTGGCGAAGGCCTTCCGCTCGAAGAGACCATCCTTCCGGAGATCCTGGCTCGGGCAGGCTACATCTCTGGTGCCGTAGGCAAGTGGCACTTGGGCGATGCGCCGCAGTTCCGCCCGCGCGAACGCGGCTTCGACGAGTTCTTCGGGCTTCTCGGGGGAGGCCACGACTACTTCCGTTCCGAGGGAAGCGACGCCCGGGAGTACCTGATCCCCTTAAGCAATAACGGCGCCGACGTCCCGGTGGAGGGCTACCTGACCGATCAGCTTACGCAAGCCGCCCTTGATTTCGTGCAGCGACATGCCGACGTTCCGTTCTTCTTGTACCTCGCATACAACGCTCCCCACGGGCCCTTGCAGGCTCCCCCCGAGCTGCTTCAACGGGTCCGCACAATCGAAGACGAGCGTCGCAGGACCTATGCTGCGATGGTCACGGCGCTCGACGACGGTGTGGGCCAGCTGGTTGGGCTCCTGGCCGATCTGGACCTGTCCGAGAGCACACTCGTGTTCTTTCTGAGCGACAACGGAGGGCCGACGCCGGCGAATGCTTCCGACAACTCGCCATTGAGGGCAACAAAAGGCACGGTCTATGAGGGTGGCATACGCGTGCCGTTCGTCGTTGCATGGCCGGGGTCCTTGCCGGCCGGGTCGCAGTATGACCCTCCGGTCAGCGCCCTTGACATCTTCCCGACGGTCGTTGCCGTCGCTGGGACCGACGTGCCCGTTGGCCTTGACGGCGTCAATCTCATGCCTTATCTCAGCGGAAAGCGGTCGGAACCGCCCCACGAACGGCTCTATTGGCACTCACACGAGGGGGCGCAGTACGCCGCGCGCACGCCAGACCGCAAGTATGTCCGCAGCTTGGACCGGGAGCCGGAGCTATACGAGATCCTTGACGACCCATCCGAGAGCGTGGACATCAGTGTCGAAGACCCTGCAGTTGCCGACCTCGAGCGAGCCACGGATGCGTGGCACGCCGAGCACCCGCCGCCGGCCTGGCCCGGCACGAGCGCCGGGCGCCCACTGCACCCCAATACTGCTCTCGGCCTGGGAGCGAGTCAGGCCGAGATTGACGCTTGGATCGCTGCGGGGAACCGATGACTGGCCTTGTCCCAGTCTTCAAGGTGTTGAAGGCCTTAGTCGCAGTGGGATTGCTGTCGGCCTGCTCGCAGCTCGATGAGCCGTTTCGCGGCCACGCCCCACCACAGGCGTTCGAGAACGGTTCCGAGTACCCGTACTACGGTGCCGAGACCCGTTGGAACCTGCGGTTCTTCTACGAGCACGCCGAGCGGCTGTCCAAGCGCCGGGGACAACGGCAGATGTTGGAGATCGTGCGAGGGCAGCCTGAAGAGGCTGCGCGCTATGCGGAGGAGTTGCTTGCTGACGATCCGATGGATCAAGAGTCACTCTTCAACCTGGCCATTGCCCGAGCCCAGCTCGGGCAGTTGGACCAGGCCTTCGATCTGGTTCGGCTGGCGGAGGCGGCGGGGCTGCCGTTCGAGCGGTTCCTTGCCGGACCGCGCGACCTCTTGCAACCCCTCTCGGGCTACGAGCCGTTCCGCCGAGAGGTCGCCATGCGCGAACTTCGCCTGCTGCACGGTCCCATGCTGGGATCAGTGACCGCGCGCGGCGCCAAGTTCTGGGTCCGCACGGTGCAAGAGGCCGAAGTGCAGGTCGTTGCCGCCGCGGGCGAGTCCGGTCCCTTCCGGGCGGCTGTCCGCTCGCAGCCGGCTCGGTCGGACGCCGGAGAAGACTTTACCGCGGTCGTGGCGCTCGGCGGCCTGCTGCCGGGCACGACGTACCGGTACGACGTGCTGGTCGACGGCCGGCCGGAACTGGGACCTGCCTATCCGGTCTTCGCGACGGCCCCAGAGGGGGGCGAACCTGTCCGGTTCGAGGTCGGCTTTGGGGGCGGCGCGGGCTACGTCCCCCGAAACGAGCGGATGTGGAACACCATCTCCGCCCGCAAGCTGCAGGCATTCCTGTTTCTCGGCGACAACGTGTACATCGATCTCCCGGAGGACCTGAATGGCCTGCACCACTACACCTACTATCGGCGTCAGTCGGGCAGCGAGTTTCGACACTTCGTCGCCCGTACCGGCATCTACGCGATCTGGGATAACCACGACAGCGCTACCGACGATGTCTGGCTGGGCCCGTACGTCGAGAGACCGCCGTGGAAGCTGCCTTCCCTGCGGCATTTTCGCCGCAACTGGGTCAACCCGGGCTATGGCTCGGATCAATGGCCAGGGACGTGGTTCGAGTTCGCGATCGGCGACGTCGACTTCTTCATGCTCGACGGCCGCTTCTACCGCACAAACCCGTTCGCCGACTCTCCCACCATGCTCGGACCGCACCAGAAGAAGTGGCTCCTAGGGCGGCTCAAAGAGTCGACGGCCACTTTCAAGGTGCTCGTCTCGCCTGTCCCATGGTCGTTCGACACGAAGGGCGATGCGGTCGACACATGGAACGGGTTTCGCCAAGAGCGGGACGAGATCTTTGGCTTTCTCAGCCGCAACAGGGTTGAAGGGGTGTTCTTGCTGTCAGCCGACCGGCACCGCTCGGACGCCAGGCGCATCGACCGGAAAGCCGGATACCCGCTGTACGAGTTCGAGAGCTCGCGTCTCACAAACGAAGCCGTTCACGACTTGGTTCCAGGGGCGCTGTTCGGCTACAACGAAAAGCAGTCGTTTGGGCTGCTTGCGTTCGACTTGACCAAGCCCGATCCCTCTGTCACCTTCCGGATCGTTAGCATCGACGATGAGACCGTGGGCGAGATCACGATTAAGCGCAGCGAACTGTCTCACCCTGTGCGCTGACACTTCGAGCGGAGTTTAGGCGGATGCCGCGGGGTCCGGCCACTCCCCTGTTCCTCTGCCATAGGCGGGGTCGCGAGACCTCGCGAAATGGATTGGACTCCCCGGGAAAGGCCCGAGCAAGTCGCAGACGGCTCGATCTGAGCGGAGTGCTGCTGGGATTCGCCAGTCCTGGGGCGCCACCTCGGCCTTGGTCCGTCGCATCGACGGCAGCGGCCCCGCGTGCCGCGTTGACTGTGCCCTTGTCGCGCTGCATGCCGGCCACAGAGCTTCGGCGGAAGGTACTATTCGCGGCGCACCCCCGACCTACACCTAGGCGACTACGGCTGTCGATCCCTCGCGTCGTCGCCCATTGCGCATGCCGAAGATTCGGCTTGACGAGATTAGAATTTAGGCTATCCTAAAGCCTAAACTAGACATGCCCTTGATTGTGATATTGCTGGCCCTAATCCTGCCAGCAGCCCAGCCCTTGGAGGCGCGCACGTTAGCGGCGACCCTCCTTGGGACGGTCATTGATCAGTCCGGCGCCGCCGTCGAGGGCGCGGAAGTGCGCCTATTCAACAGGGTCTCCGCGTTTGAGCGAGAGGTATCCACCAACGTAGCGGGGCGGTTCCGGATCGCCAACGTGCCTCTCCATGGGTACGAGCTTGAGGTGTCCCATCCCGGGTTCCGGACGTTCTTGCGTCCCATTGAGATGCGCTCGAGCCGTCCTGAGGAGGTTGAGGTCCGCCTCGAGGTGGCCTTGCGCCACGAGTCCTTTGAAGTGAGCACGACGGCATCGGCTACGCTCCTGAGCCCCCGTGCGAGCGGCACGAAGGTGCAGTTGGGACGGCGGATCATCGAGAAGCTGCCGGTGGCCAGCAGTCTGCGAGGGCTGGAAGCGCTCCTGCTGGGATTCCCTGGCTTCGCAGCCAACGCGAACGGTTCGATCCACCCCCGGGGCGCCCATAACCAAATGACATACGTCGTCGACGGAATGCCCATCAGCGACCAGTTCTCCGGCCAGTTCTCGACCTCGATCGACCCGAGCTTGGTCGAGACGCTGGAGCTGTTTACCGGGAACATCCCGCCTGAATACGGCGCGAAGGTCTCGGGTGTGGCGCGGGTAACGACGCGGTCGGGCTTTGACGGGGGTGGGCGCCCGTTTGGCCAGATGGACGTCGGGGCTGGCGGATTCGACACGGTCACCGGAGGGGCACAGATCGGTGGAACGAGGGGAGATCTCGGCTGGTTCGCCTCGCTCTCGAGCGTGAAGACCAATCGCTTTCTCGACTCGCCATCTTTCGACAACCTGCACAACGGAGGCAACGCACAGCGCGTCTCGGCGCGGCTGGACTGGCATCGCTCCCTGACGAACGTCTTCCGGGCAAGCGTGATGGCGGGACGCTCGTCGTTTCAGCTCGCAAACCTGCGGAGTCAGCACGCCAGCGGTCAGCGCCAACGGCGGGAGCTCGACGACCAGGCCTTCTCGCTAGGGTACGTCCGCGTGCTTTCGCCAGCAGCAACCTTGGAGTCGACCACCTCGCTGCGAACGACATCGGCACGCTTGGAACCCAGCCCCGGCGACACCCCGGTGACAGCCCAACTGGACCGTGCGCTCGCAACACTGGCCAGCTTCAACCGCGTCCAGTGGCAGCGCGGCAGGCACGAGGCTGCCTTCGGATTCGACGCTCAGCACTTCCCGCTCTCGGAGAGCTTCTCGTTCGGGCTGACGGACCCGGGCGTCAACCGGCCAGGTTCTCCACAGTTCAACCCCAACCTCTTGGCGCACGACCTGACGCGCGGGGGCAGTCCGTTCCGGTTCCGAGATGCGGCCTCGGGCCAGCTCCTTTCAGGCTTTGTCCGCGACCGCCTCACACTTGGTCCCTTGGTGCTGGACCTTGGCCTGCGCTTGGACCGATACTCCATGCTCGTGTTAGCAACGGAACTGCAACCCCGCGTCGGATTCGCTTACCACCTTCGCCCTACGGGTACCGTGCTCAGGGCCTCGTACAACCGCAACCTGCAGACGCCTCCGAACGAGAACCTGCTCCTCGCAAATGCCCCGGAGTCGGCCGCCCTCGCGCCGCCAGAGGTGCGGCGCGGGCTGGGTGGGGGCGCAATCCCCATCCAGCCGCAGAGGCAGAACGCATTCGAGGTCGGACTGCAGCAGGCCTTGGGCGGGCGTCTGTCCCTCGACGCCGCGTACTACCACAAGCACTCATCGAACGCCCAGGACAACGACAACTTCCTGAACACCGGCATCATCTTTCCCACTTCGCTGGCGTTCTCGCGGGTCAACGGGTTCGAGGCCAGAGTTGTGCTTCCCACGTCTCGCCGCGTCACAGGATCGCTCGGCGTTACGCACTTCCGCGCCATAGTGACGCCGCCCTTCACGGGGGGGCTCTTCCTTGCCAGTTCCGCCTTGGATGCCCTCTCTGACGGTCCGTTCGTCATCGACCATGACCAAGTGCTGGGCGCCAGCGGCAACATCCTCGTGCGCCTCGCAAGGACATTGTGGGCAAGCTCGCAGGTGCGATTCGACAGCGGTCTCGTTGCCAACCCGTCCGACCCGGAGCAGGTGGCCGCCGATCCGGACTACTACGACCAGTTGCCTTTCGTCAACCTCCTCTCCGACCCTCCGCGTATCCGGCCGCGCGTCGTCGTCGACGCCTCCTTGGGGTACGAGCACTTCCGAGGCGACCGGAGGGCCTGGGAACTTGCATTTCAGATCACCAACCTGACCAACCGCCGGGCCCTGTACAGCTTCCAGTCGGTCTTCGTGGGCACTCGCGTCGTTCAGCCGGCTACTGCCAGCCTTCGCTTGCGGGTGTTCTGGTAGGCCTCGACATGGCCGTATGATGGGCGCTGCGGCCCGTGAGCGCCGCACCATGGCAGGATGGGCGAGCAGAAGCAGAGGCTGGCCGAGTTGCTGGCCGAGCTGGGGCGTCGGTGCATGTACGTCTCGTCTCGGGCGAACATCCGTTACCTGACCGGCTTCACCGGGAGCGCCGGCCACCTCTTGGTGACCCCGGACTCGGCAACGCTGTTCACGGATGGGCGCTACCGTTCCCAGGCCCGCCGCCAAACGAGTGGCGTTGAGGTGGTTATCTCGGACGGGGATCCCCAGATAGCGCTTGCGCGGGGCATTGCCCAGCAAGGGCTCCGCCGGGTGGAGTTCGAGCCTTACAGCCTGCCGTATGCGGTTTACCGCTACCTGCGCGACGAACTGGCCGACTGCCGCCTAGACCCCGCGCGACCGCTAGTCGAGGACCTACGGATGGTCAAGAGCCCGGGCGAGATCGAGGCCATCAAGGCATCCGTGTCGCTGAACTCGCAGGTGTTCGACGAGGTTCTGGAACGCTCGAGCCCCGACTGGTCCGAGGCCCGGCTGGCGGCGGAGCTGGAGTTTGGGATGCGGCGTCTGGGGGCCGAGGGGGCTGCATTCCCGACCATCGTCGCCAGCGGCTCGCACGGTGCGCTGCCGCACGCCGAGCCCCGTGCTCGGCCCGTCCAGCGAGGGGCCCTGACGGTGGTCGACCAAGGTGCTATACTCGCCGGATACTGCAGCGACATGACCAGAATGGTTGCCTGGGGCGAGCCGGATGCGACCCAGTTGGCCCTGTTCCGAGGCGTTCTGGAAGCACAGGCCGCTGCGGTCGACGCGGTTCGCCCAGGAGTGGAATGTCGCAGCGTCCACCGTCGTGCGCGGCAGGTGCTAAGCAAGTTCACCGTGGCGGGTGTGCGCTTGGACAACGCGTTCCGGCACTCGACCGGTCACGGGTTGGGCTTAGAGATTCACGAGCAACCTCGAGTCGCGGCGAGGCAGGAGACACTCCTACGCGAGGGCATGGTGATCACCGTGGAGCCCGGAGCATATCTTGACGGCTGCGCGGGCGCCCGGGTCGAGGACGTTGTTGTTGTGACCAGGCAGGGCTGCGAGGTGCTGACGCCGACATCCCGTGACCTTCGCGTGCTGGCAGCTTAGGAATTGAGCATGGCGACCAACCGAGTGGACCGGGCGGCGATCGAGGCCTTGGTCGAGATTCTCGACGAGCGGCGCCTGACCGAAATCGAGTACGAGTCGGGTGGCCTCAGGCTACGGGTGGCTCGGTCAGGAGCCGTGCAGCCGGTCTCCGCTGGGCATGTTCCGAGAGCGCCGGTCGAGGAGCAGCGCCCTGAGGCACCTGCCGAAGGGACCGAGCCCCCGTCTGCGGAGGCGGTGATCACGTCGCCCATGGTGGGGACGTTCTATGTGGCGTCGGCGCCTGACTCTCCACCATTTGTCGATGTGGGCGCGCGCGTGCGCAAGGGCCAGGTGGTGTGCATCATCGAAGCCATGAAGCTGATGAACGAGATCGAGAGCGAGCACGACGGCGTGATCAGGGAGTGCTTGGTGGAGAACGCACAGGCCGTTGAGTACGGCCAGCCGCTATTCCGGCTGGAGCCCGCCTAGGTTCCCGGTCGGCAAACTGAATGTTCGATAGAGTCCTGATCGCCAATCGTGGCGAGATCGCTCTGCGGTTGATCGCTGCTTGCCGGGACTTGGGCATTCGCACGGTCGCTGTGTATTCGACCGCGGACCGCGAGTCGCTGCACGTGCGTCACGCCGACGAAGCGGTCTGCATCGGCGGGCCCCACAGCAGTCAGAGCTACCTCAGCATTCCTGCCATCATCAGCGCCGCCGAAGTGACCGATGTGGATGCGATCCACCCGGGTTACGGCTTCCTGGCTGAGGACGCCAGATTCGCGGAGATCTGCCAGGCCTGCGGTATTCACTTCATCGGGCCGACGCCCGATGCCATCCGGCTCATGGGCGACAAGGCCAGGGCGCGGAGGGCGGCCGAGGACGCCGGCATTCCTGTGCTGCCCGGGTCCAGAGAGCCGCTGCGGTCGGTTGCGGCGGTCCGGGACTGTGCGCTTGACGTGGGATTCCCGGTGATTCTTAAGGCCTCGAAGGGCGGAGGCGGGCGCGGCATGCGCATCGCGCGGGAAATGGACGACTTGGAGGAAGCCTTCAATCAGGCCCAGAGCGAGGCGGGGGCGGCGTTCGGGTCCGGCGAGCTATACCTCGAGCGGTTCGTCGAACACCCGCGCCACATTGAGTTTCAGGTGCTCGGGGATCGCTACGGAAACGTGGTCTCGCTCGGAGAGCGCGAGTGCTCGATCCAGCGACGGCACCAGAAACTCCTCGAGGAAGCTCCGGCGAACCATTTCAGCGCTGACCGCCGTGCCGAGGTCAACGAGCTCTTGGCCCGAGCGCTGGGCTCCATCGGCTACTCCAACGCCGGCACGGCGGAGTTCGTGATGGACCAATCCGGCGACCTTCACTTCATCGAGCTCAATGCCCGCATCCAGGTGGAGCATCCCGTCACCGAGGCTGTGACTGGGATCGATCTCGTGCGGAGCCAGATGCTGCTCGCCAGCGGCGAATCGCTGGACGACGTCATTCCCGGGCCGACTGAAGTGCGCGGGCATGCAATCGAATGCCGGATCAACGCCGAGGATCCGCAGACGTTCCTGCCGTCGGCTGGCACGATCACGCAGTTCGCCGCGCCCGGAGGGTGCGGAATCAGGGTGGACAGCGCGGCTTTTGCGGGGTGGAGGGTGCGTCCGTACTACGACTCCTTGGTCGCGAAGGTTGTGGCGAGTGCTGGCTGCCGGCGCCAGGCCATACAGCGCATGAGGCGTGCTCTGAGAATGTGTGTGCTCGAAGGAATCCAGACTTCGATTCCGGTGCACTTGAGAATCCTGGACGACCCCGCATTCATTGAGGGTCGCTACGACACCGGCTTCCTCGACGCGTTCCTCGCCCCTGAGTCCAGCTGAGGCCAGGGCTGTGACGGGCGTCCGGCGAGAAGCCATCGGCGCAGCTTGACCTTGGCCTGACAGACTGCCAATGCACCAATGATGCCCCTCTGGGGCTGTAGGGGCAGCATTGTCCAGCCGCCGATCGCGCGCCCATCCTCGTCTAGCAGCGCTGCTCCCCGCCGCGGCTCAAGAGCGACTTGGAATGTGCCCAGATCCTGCGGGACGCTTCCGCCGATGGCTTTGACGTAAGCTTCCTTGCATGTCCAGATCTTGAGGAAAGTGTCTGGCTGGCCCCGGGCCCGCTGTTTGGCAACCTCGGCGATTTCCGACGGGGTGAAGAACCGCTCGGCCAGTCTGAGGGCCGACGAGAGAGGACGGAGGGCTTCGATGTCGACCCCCACCTGAGATCGGGAGAACGCGAACATGGCTCTGGCTTGGCAATGTGAGGTGTTGAAGTGAAGCCCGCAATGGGCAAGGTGGCCCGTTAGTCGGGGCTTGCCGTTCACGCCGCGCCGCAAATCCACGGGTCCCGAACTAGTTGGCAGGTAAGCGGCGAGCAGCCGCCGCAGGCGCGCCCTAGCGCCCACAAACGTCCGGCGGGGCCCCGCGCTCATACCCTGCGCGCGTCGTAGCTCGCATGGCGCCAGCACTGAAGTGTCCGAAGAGAGTGGGTCGAGCGGCCCGTCTAGGGCCGCAAACCACAGGTCTGCCCCGTCTAGGGGCAGTTCCATCGAGCCCGGCAGCGGCATCGACCGGACCGTGTATTCCTCGGGGCTGTCCGCGAACGGTGGTGTCGCGGGGCCACGTTGCATTTCCGGCGCCTTCCCGTCCCATCCTAGAATGACGTTGATGCCGCTAAGGGTCAATGGGGAGTTAGTGCCCGACGCCGTCCTTGCGCGCGAGGCCGAGTCGGTCCGCCAGCGCTTGGAGCGGGTTCCCAAGAAGGATCGGGACAAGTGGGGTTTGGACGAGGACGGCATCCGGGCTCGAGCCGTCGAATGGGGACGGGAGAATGTGATCGAGCAGACCCTGCTGCGGCAGGCGGCGATGGCCGATCCAGAGCCTGTGGACCCGGCCTTGCTCGATAAGCGCCTGCGGGAGGCGATGGGCCGGGCTGGCGGCCCGGACAAGCTTATCGAGGCTGGCGTTAGTCAAGAGGCCCTAAGGGAGGACGTTGGCCGGCAGCTAAAGGTGGAGCGATTCGTCAAACAGCTGACCCGACGCGTCCGACCTCCGAAGATGAAGGCGATCGTGAAGGAGTACCGGGGGAACAAGCGACGTTTCGCGACCGAGGAGATGGTGCGGGCGTCGCACATCGTCAAGCACGTCGACCGCGATGTGACACGTCAGCAGGCCAAGGCCACAGCCGACGAGATACTGGCCTTGCTCGAGTCCGGCCACAGTTTCGAGAAGCTTGCCGATGAGCGCTCTGACTGTCCGGGGCAGGGAGGAGACCTCGGCTACTTCCCGCGGGGCAAGATGGTCAAAGAGTTCGAGGACGTGGCTTTCGACCTGCCGGTCGGGGGCGTTAGCCGTGTTTTCCGGACGGTATTCGGGTATCACATCGTCAAGGTCACGGCGCGCCGTTCGGCTGGCCTGCGGCCGTTCAAAGAGGTCCGCGACGAGATCGCCAGAGAGATGACGGAACGCAAGCGGACCAAGCTGCTGGAGGACTTCGTCGACGCGATGAAGGAAAAGGCGACCATCGAAAGCGTTGAGCCCCAAGACGCGTGATGATTGCAGGCTGCGGCCGGACTTCCGGGCGCGCATTCCCCCCGATGGCGGCGGGCGCGTCAACCGCTGCCTTGATTTGTCCGCTGGCCTGAGGAGGTCCTTGTGTCAACCACCTTTCCGTTAGCCCCCACGAGACTGCTTGTTCTCGCGGCACTCTTTTCCATGCCGCTCCGGCCCGAACCGCTGCTGTGGTACGAGAAGCCAGCCGAGGAGTGGGTCGAGGCCCTTCCCGTGGGCAACGGACGCCTCGGGGGAATGGTCTTCGGTCGGGTGTCCGACGAGCGGATTCAGCTCAATGAGGACACCTTGTGGGCAGGGGCTCCTGAGGAGCGAGACAGGCCCGGTGCGTTCCGGCACTTGCCCGAGATCCGTCGGATGCTCTTCGACGGGGAGTACGTTGCGGCCGAGAAGATGATCGAGGAGTCGATCATGGGCGAGCGGATCTTCCCCAAGGGCTACCAGACACTTGGTGATCTGTGGCTCGAGACGCCTGCTGGCGCCCGTGTGGCCGATTACCGACGGCAGCTTGATCTCAGCACGGGCATTGCCCGAACCGAGTGGAACGACGGTTCGGCCACTATTAGCCGGGACGTATTGTCCAGCGCTCCGCACGGCGTGCTCGCAGTGCGCATCGAAGCGAACCGTCCCGGGGCGGTCACTACGACCGTACGCTTAGACCGTTCCGTCGACGCGGTCACCTCGGTGGATGGCGGCGACCTGCTGCTGCGGGGGCGGGCTGGCCACGGGGGCGAGCGCCTCGGCGTACGCTTCGAGGCGCGGTTGAGGGCCATTGCCGACGGAGGCTCCGTGCGGACTGATGCTGGATCCATAGCGATAGAGGGCGCCGATTCCGCGACGCTGCTCCTCGCAGCAGCTACGGACTATCGCGGAGGGGACCCCGCCACAGAGGCAGAGCGCGTCTTGGACTTGGCCGAGGCCTTGGGCTACGCAGCCCTGCGGGAAGCTCACGCCAGGGATCACAGTGCAATCTTCAAGCGCGTGTCGCTCGACTTGGGTGGCCACGGCGAGCGCAGCCTGCCGACGGACGAGCGACTCGAGCGGGTACGTATGGGCGGGAGCGATCCCGACCTCGTGGCGACCTACTTCCAGTACGGGCGCTACCTGCTGATGGGCTCGTCCCGCCCTGGAACGATGCCGGCGAACCTGCAGGGCATCTGGAACGACAAGATCGCCCCGCCTTGGAACTCCGACTACCACATCAACATCAACGTGCAGATGAACTATTGGCCAGCGGACGTGACCAACCTCTCCGAGATGCAGGAGCCCCTGTGGGACCTGCTCGACAACCTGCGGGTCCGGGGTCGCAAGACCGCGCGCGAGCACTACAACGCCCGGGGCTTCGTCGCGCACCACACCACCGACGCTTGGTGGTGGACAAGCCCGATTGGCCGTGCGCAGTACGGCATGTGGCCCGCGGGGGCGGCTTGGACGTCGCGGCACCTCTGGGAGGCGTACCTCTTCAGCCGAGACCGCGAATTTCTGCGCGAAAGGGCCTTCCCGGTCCTCCGGGAGGCAGCAGAGTTCTTCCTCGACTGGCTCGTCGAAGACCCGCGGACGGGTGAACTCGTTAGCGGACCCTCGACGTCACCCGAAAACGTATTCCTGACCCGCGAGGGGGAACGGGCCAGGATCACGATGGGCCCGGCCATGGACCAGCAGATTGTCTGGGACCTCTTCTCGAACGTTCTGGCGGCCGCGCGCGACCTGGACATCTCGGACGACTTCACCGAAGAAGTCCGGGCCAAGCTTGCCAAGCTTGCCGGACCTCAGGTCGGCCGTGACGGGCGCCTGATGGAATGGCGAGCCGAGTTCGAGGAGGCGGACCCGGGGCATCGGCACATCTCCCATGCGTTCGGGCTGCACCCCGGCGCGCAGTTCACGCTTCGGGGCACGCCCGATCTGGCGGCCGCAGTGCGCAAGTCCATCGAGCACCGACTCGCGAACGGCGGGGGCCATACCGGATGGAGCCGCGCGTGGCTGATCAACCTGTGGGCCCGGCTTGAGGATGCGGCGAACGCCCACGAGAACTTGCGCGCGCTGCTCGCGAAGTCGACCCTCGTCAACCTCTTCGACACCCACCCTCCCTTCCAGATCGACGGAAACTTCGGCGGCACGGCCGCCGTTGCGGAAATGCTGCTGCAGTCGCACGCTGGTGAGCTTCACCTGCTGCCGGCCCTGCCGGCCGCTTGGGCCCAAGGATCCGTCAAGGGGCTGAAGGCCCGCGGTGGTTTCGAGGTGTCCATGGAGTGGGGTGAGGGAACTCTGCGCAGTGCCACAATCCTGTCCCGGGCAGGGAACGAGTGCCGGGTCCGGATAGCTGGCAGCGATGAGGTCCGAACGGTCCAGACGGCTCCGGGACGTCTCTATACATTGGACGATCTGGGATTCGCGCCTCTCGAGTAGCAACCTGATTCACCCGAAGACGGATTCGATCTAGACGGTGCCGCGCGGGGCCAGGCTTGAGGGTGCGATCCAGCCCACGAAACCGATGCTTGATGGGCAAGTTGCGCTCCTGCCACGCATCCGCGGCCGCGGCGGTCGGTCGCAGATCTACTACCCAAGCCCCTGCTCTCGCCTCGCCGGGAGCGGCGGATTTGCTGATTTCCGAGCCTGACTGACGTGCTATAGTTGGCCCGGCTTCGGCGCGGATAAGGCCGGTCGGAGACACGGAGCCGAGAGGAAGACTGATCTGTGGAATGGGGTCTCGAGTACTTTCGCGGAATTCTGCCGGCCATGCAGGTTCCGTTCCGTGACGACTATTCGATAGACGAACCTGAGCTGCGCAGATTCTGCGCTTGGCTCGCCGACCACGACGGCATCGGCGGACTCGTGACCAACGGCCACACCGGCGAGGTGTTCGCTCTGAATCCGCGGGAACGCCGAGAGGTTACGCGCATCGTCGCTGACGAGATGCACGGCAGAGTTCCGGTGATATCCGGGATCTGCTGCGAGTCCATCGCCGAGAGCGTGGAGCATGCGCTTGGCGCACAGGAAGCAGGAGCAAGGGGACTGCTAGTCATGCCTCCCCACTACTGGCTCCGTTTCGGCATGCGCCACCAGAACGTGATCGACCATTTCTTGGCAATCTCGGAGGCCGTGAGCATCAGTCTCATAGTGCACGTCTATCCGGCTTGGACTAAAGCCAGCTATTCTTCGGCCCTTCTGGCGGAGTTGGCCCGCCTGCCAAGAGTCACGTCGTTCAAGGTCGGCACTAGGGAAATGTCCAAGTACGACCGGGACATTCGCGCGATCCGCAGTGCGAATCCGCGCTGCACCATCCTGACCTGCCACGACGAGTATGTTCTGGCGTCGATGGTGCAGGGCGTGGATGGAGCCCTGGTGGGCTTCGCTTCATTCATTCCTGAACTGTTGGTCGAACTGTATTCCGCGGTGTGCGCGGGAGACCTCAAGCGAGCCCGCGGAGTGCAGGCAAGGATCGACATCCTCAAAGAAGCGGTGTATGCAAGCGATGAGCCGTCGAGCGATGCCCACGCTCGAATGAAGTCCGCGATGGTCTACGCGGGCCGTTTCAAGTCCGCACTGACTCGACCCCCCACACGGAAGCCGAGCCGGGAGCAGCTGGATCGCATCCGCCGCGCGGTGGAAGATGCATGTCTGCTGGCTCCCGTGGCGCTCCCCCTCGCAGAAGGTGCTCTCGCCACAGCATAGGCGCCACGACCGGGAGTCCCGTTTCGACCATGTCGGCCCCTAGACTAGCTTCCGCGTTGGCATTGACCATCGCATTGCTGCTGAGCAATCCAGCTTGCCGCCCGGACGGGGAGTCCGTCATCTCGATCGGAGCCATGCCGCCCGGGACATCGTGGTATGTGTTCGGCGCGACGCTGGCCACCCTGTTGGAGGATTCGTTGCCCGATGGTATGCGCGTTGAGGTTGTCGCGCGAGGCGGCGGGATCGGGAACCCGATTCTCGTCGACAGGGGGGAGCAATCCATCGCGTTGTCGCAGGCTGCCACCGCGACTTGGGCATTCAACGGCGATCCCGTCGCCTACGGCGGCCGCAAGCATCAGAACATCCGCGCGCTGGTCGGCGGTCTGAACCGGGTCTGGATGGTGGCAATATTCACAGAGTCCTATCTGGCCGAGACAGGCAACCGAACCCTCGGAGAGGCACTGCGTTCGGAGGATGCTCCTCGGATTGTGATGAAGCCGCAGGGAAGCACAGTACCGGTCGTAGCCGAGATCCTGTTCGATGCGCTCGGTACGAGTTCCGAAGATGTGCGCGCCAGAGGCGGAGACATCATTCAGGTAAGCGCCAACCAGATTCCGTCGATCCTCAGGGACGGTCGAGCCGATCTATACCTGGAGACAGCAATCCGGGGTCACCCGACACTAACCGAGGTAACGACAACTACGCCGATGTCGTTCGTCGATTTCCCGCAGAAGGCGATTGAGCGCCTTTCAGGACCGGGGATTACCAGAGTACCGATGCCAGTCTGGTTCAAGGGGCAGGCCAAGCCCATCGATTCAGTGGACATGGGCACAGTGCTGATTACCCACAGCGGGCTCGCCCCAGACTTGGCCTACCTCATCACCAAGACGATCTGCGAGAACACCGCGGCGATGGCAGCGGCGCACCGTGCGTGGGCGGACTTCGTGCCCGAGCAGGGGGGACTCCTGGAGAAGACCGGCGTGCCGCTGCACCCGGGCGCGGAACGATACTTCAGGGAACGGGGATGGCTCTAGCCGGAGCCAATTCGCCAGTTCCAAACCGTGACGAGCCCTCGCACAACACACTACGGCCCGTTCTTTGCCTAGGACTGGGGATTGGATGGATTGCATTCCAGGTCTATGTGCTTTTCCAGCCCCAAGCACCATTGCTGGAGCGGGCGCTTCACCTGACATTTGCTGCCACGATCCTGTTTCTGTGGTTTCCCGCCCGATCCGAGCGCTTCGGGCAACTCATGCGGGCACTCGACGTGCTCGCACTCGGTTGTGCACTTGGAGTGGGCGCCTACTACTCGCTCTCGGCCCGGCGGTTGGCCGAACGGATGGAGGGAGTGGACCCGGTCTTGGCCGTGGACATGGTTGTTGGCATCCTCCTGGTGGCGTTGCTGCTGGAGGCAGTGCGACGCGTCGTGGGATGGTCGCTGGTTGCGGTGCTTGTGGCCTTCCTCGCCTACGCTTCCGTTGGGCAATGGGCTCCAGGCTGGTTGAGGTTCTCAGGTTTCGGCTTGAAGGAGGCCATCGAGATCTTGTCGATGTCTCTCAACGGGATTCTCGGCATCACGACGGCCACCTCCGTACAATTCGTCTTCTACTTCATTCTCTTCGGGGCGATCTACGCTGCGATTGGCGGCGGCCAGTTGATCATCGACGCTGGATTGAGGCTAACGGGAACGCGCGCCGGAGGTGCCGCGCAAGCGGCCGTAGTCTCCAGCAGCTTGATGGGCAGTATCACTGGAAGCGCCGTGGCGAACGTGTCCGGCACTGGCGTGTTCACCATTCCCCTTATGCGACGGGGCGGGCACTCGCGCGAGATGGCCGGCGCCATAGAGGCCGTGGCCTCGACGGGTGGCCAACTGATGCCCCCCGTAATGGGAGCGGCCGCGTTCGTCATGGCCGAGATGCTTCAGGTCGAGTATGGGCGCATCGCCTTGGCAGCGCTGATTCCTGCGCTGGCGTTCTACGTGGCCGTCTTTGCCTCCGTGGACTTGGGGGCGAGGAAGTCCGGGATTGCGGCTTCTGTGGCCGAGCACCACCACGCACAGGAGTCGATCGGGAAGCGTGCGCATCTGTTGATCCCACCGATCGTGTTGGTCGGCATGCTCGTCGCAGGATACTCAGCTACGTATGCGGCGGTGATCGCCAGTTTGAGTTGCCTCATAGTGTGCAACTTTCGCGAACAGACGCGGTTGAGCTGGAGGCTCGTGGCTGGCCTCGCTGTGAATGCCACTCGCCAAGCCAGCCAGGTGGCCGTGCCCATTGCGGCAATCGGCATCATCATCGCGGTGGCGATCCAGTCGAACTTGGCGTTGAAGTTCAGCTCTGAACTGATGGCCGCCAGCGGAGGGACGGCGCTGGGGGCGGTGGGCCTGATCATTCTGGGATGCCTGGTGATGGGGATGGGCCTGCCGACGGTGGCGGCCTATATCATCGGCGCGATTCTGTTCGCTCCTTCCCTGATCAGACTCGGTATCCCAGAGATGTCTGCGCACTTCTTCGTGATGTATTACTGTGTGCTCTCGATGGTCACTCCGCCGGTCGCTCTAGCCTCCTACACCGCTGCAGGGATTGCCGGAGGCGGTACGCTCCGAACGAGCGTCTACGCCTTCCGTCTGAGCCTTGTGTCGTTCCTGATCCCGGTTGCGCTCGCCTTCGACCCCATGCTGCTGGGAGAGGGAAGCTTGGGTTGGGTGGCGGCGGCCTTCGTGTCGCTGGTGGCCGCCACCCTGGCGTGGGCCGCAGCCGTCGTCGGGTACTGGAACGGTTCCTTGCGCGTCGGCGAGCGGCTCTGGTGCGGCGCGAGCGGTGCGGCCGTAGTACTCGCGCCCACAGGCACTGCGCACTGGCTGGGCTCTCTGGCCGTCCTCGCCGCAGCGTGGCTCTGGCTGGTCCTTAGGAGGGGAGAGCAGCGTGGCGCGACTTCCCAAGTGTCGGCCGCCCACCATTCGGCGCGTCCAAATAGGAGGCGCCAATGATTTCCCACACCATCGCAGCCGACGAGCTGAGATTGCCGAGCGCGGTGCGATTGGCGTGCCGCGAGGGTCGGCACACGGGCACGACACGTGGTCTAGCCATTGGCTTCCTCCAGTGCAACCTCGTCGTGATTCGCCAGAAGCATGCTTACGAGTTCCTTCTCTACTGCCAGCGAAACCCCCGGGCATGCCCGGTCCTCGAAGTCACCGACATCGGAGACCCGGAACCGAAAAAGATGGCTCCGGGCGCCGACCTCCGCACAGATCTGCCGCGATATGCCATCTACCGGGACGGGGAGCGCCTGCCAGACCAGACTTCGATCCTCGAACTCTGGCAAGACGACTTCGTCGCATTCCTCATCGGCTCCGGAATCTCTTTCGACCAGGCACTGGAGCGCGCCGGGGTCTGCACGACCAGGGACAGGTGGGTGCTTCGAACCTCATTGCCGACGGTCCCGGCTGGGCGCTTTCATGGGCCCTTGGTAGTGACGATGCGCTGGCTATCGGCAGCTGAAGCCATCACGGCCACGCAGGTGACAAGGCGTTTCCCGTTCAATCACGGAGCCCCGCTGCACATTGGCGATCCCAGCCTGATCGGAGCGGATCTCGAGGAGCCGTACTTTGGACCGCCCGTACACTCGGTTCCCCCGTCAGTTCTTCCGGTCTTCTGGGCATGCGGAGTCACCCCTCAGGAGGCCGCTCTCGCCGCCAAGGTGGACGTTATGATCACCCATTCTCCCGGGCACGGTTTCGTGACCGACGTGGATGCGGCTAGCCTGGCACTGCCGTGATTGCCAGAACTGAGCCCCGAACCCCGCTGGGAAAGCAGCACGCCGCCTCCTTCGGATGCGCTTGCGTGTCTGGGCTGCTGTACCCGCAGGGCTGGTCTGCCGCCTGCCGAACGTGGACTTGGCGTGCTGCTCGGATGTGGTGGCGTGCCCGTTTCTTCACCTATCCCCCCTGAAGTGGATGTCGGCCGGCACCGGCCGTCGCTGCAAGGGCATGGGTGAGTCTGGACTAGGAGGTGATGCTCTTCGCGATGGGCCGTGCAGAACGTTGCTGCCAATTGAGATTTCGGTGTCTCGCTTCGCAGCACTGCAGACTTGACCCTTCGGGACGCAGTGGCTTGGCATCCTGACAAGGCGGCCCACGGAGCGTCTTTCGAATCTGGGCTCCGGGCTTCGGAGTCTGGGGAGCAACAGCCAACAGCACCTGACATTGGCCAACATGTCGAGTCAGGTCTTCGGGCCGGGAGAGGAGAGTGCGTGGTGGCCGGGGCGAGTGTGGCGGCCCAAGAGCGCAGTCTGACGCTCCCAACGCAAGGCGTGACGGGTGGCTTGGGCCGTTACCCAAGATCAGCGGAACCTCGCGCTTGCCTAGGCAGGCTATCATGCCGCACGGGAGTTCGCATAGTCGTGGCCGAAGCCCCCCGGTACGCGACCGGAATAATCGCTAGGCGATCAAGTCTCGAATGATCTGACCGCCCACATCGGTAAGGCGGAACTGACGCCCTTGGTAGCGATAGGTCAGCTTCGTGTGGTCAACGCCTGCCTGGTGCAGCAGGGTGGCGTGCAGGTCGTGCACGTGAACGGGATTGGAGACCACGTTGTAACAAAAGTCATCGGTCTCGCCGTACGTGACGCCCGGCTTGATCCCCCCACCGGCGAGCCAGATCGTGAAACATCGCGGGTGGTGGTCTCGCCCGTAGGTCTCTTCCGTCATCAGTCCTTGGCAGTAGACTGTGCGCCCGAACTCCCCTCCCCAAACCACCAACGTTTCGTCGAGCAGCCCGCGACGGTCCAGATCCTCAACCAGTGCAGCGGAGGCCTGATCTGTGTCCTTACACTGTTTCGCGAGCTGTTGCGGAAGCGCGCGGTGCTGGTCCCATCCGCGGTGAAAGAGCTGAACGAAGCGGACGCCGCGTTCGACGAGGCGGCGAGCGACCAAGCAGTGGCGAGCGTAGGTTCCGGGCTCGCGCGCGGATTCCCCGTAATGTTCGAACGTGGATTCGGGCTCGTCCGATAGATCCATGAGTTCCGGCACGGAGGTCTGCATCCGGAATGCCATCTCATACTGGGCGATGCGTGTCTCGATTTCCGGGTCGACGAATTCTTCCTTCCGGATAGAGTTGAGTGCAGAGAGGTCGTCGAGAAACATCCGCCTACGATCGCGGCCCACTCCTTCCGGGTTGGACAGGTACAACACCGGATCGCCCTGCGACCGGAACTTGACGCCCTGGAATCGGCTCGGCAGGAAACCACTGCCCCAGAGCCGCGTGTAGAGCGCCTGCCCGACTCTCCCGGATCCCCGTGAGGTCATCACGACGAACGCAGGGAGATCGCGGTTTTCGCTCCCGAGGCCGTATGCGAGCCATGCGCCGACACTTGGGCGGCCAGCCAGCTGCGCTCCCGTCTGGAAGAACGTCACGGCCGGATCGTGGTTGATCGCCTCCGTGTGCATGGTGCGGACGAACGAGAGCTTGTCGGCAATCCTTCCGGTATGAGGCAGCAATTCGCTGACCCACGCTCCCGACTCCCCCCGCTGCCGAAACTCGAACCATGACCTGTGTACAGGGAACGAGGTCTGGGAGGCTGTCATTCCGGTCAGCCGCTGCCCGCGACGAATCGAGCTCGGCAATTCCGTGCCATGCAGATCGTCGAGTCTCGGTTTGTAGTCGAACAGGTCCAGTTGCGACGGTCCACCGCTCTGGAACAGGTAGACGATGTGCTTGGCCTTGGGCGCGAAGTGCGGAAGTCCGGCCAACCCGTCATGCGCAGCGGAATCGCCTCCCATCAGGTGGGCCAGCCCAGCGATTCCCAATCCAGTCGCCCCGCGCCCGAAGAAATGGCGCCGGGTCAGGCGGAGGACCGGGTCGGTTGCATTCATTGTCTTGTCACCGTCTCGTCAAGGTTGAGGAT
Source organism: Bryobacterales bacterium (assembly GCA_028819235.1). Classification (GTDB taxonomy): domain Bacteria; phylum Acidobacteriota; class Terriglobia; order Bryobacterales; family UBA6623; genus VXMF01. The sequence goes on along the minus strand of JAPPMC010000270.1, from coordinate 94,564 downwards.
CAGGCTTGCCGCCATCGCATAGGCCGCCAACTCGGTCTGCTGAATGCCGTCTTGGACGGGGCTGTCGCCCTGTGAGAGCAGGGCATTGACGCTACCGGGGTCACCCTCGAAGCTGACCCGCTGCCGTTCGAAGGCCCTGCGGAGGATCGCCATCTCTGCGGGTCTGGGCTGCCTTGCTGTGGCCATGGCGAAGCCATGCGACAGCCGCTCGTCCAGCGTCTGACCACCGTAGAAGTACATCCTCTCGCCAAACTTCCGGGCCGCTTCGACGAACGTGACGTCGTTCATCAGGTTGAGTGCTTGCAGCGGGGTGTTCGTGCGCTCGGTCCGAACCGAGCAGGTTTCCCGGGTGGCCGAGTCGAAGTTGAGCATCGACGGCGGACCAATCGTCCGTCTCCAATAGGTGTAGAGGCTCCGTCGGTACAGGTCGACGCCCGTACCACGCTTGTAGCCGCCTCCAGCGGCGATGTCGAACCAAAGGCCCTCGGGCTGGTAAGTGCGCACCGATGCCCCTCCGATGCGCTCCTGCAGCAGTCCGGCCAGATACAGCGCCTGGTCTCGCAACGCCTCGGCCGGCAGGCGGTATCTAGGGCCTCTGGAAAGAAGCCTGTTCTCGGGGTCACGGCGCGCAGATTCGATCGAGCCGTTCGATTCCTGCCGGTACGTCGCGCTCGTGACGATGGTGTTCAGAATCGCCTTGACATCCCAGCCACTCTCCACAAACTCGACAGCCAACCAGTCCAAGAGGTCCGGGTGGGTCGGCCGTTCCCCTTGTGTTCCCAGATTTTCCGGAGTCCGCACGAGCCCCGCCCCGAACAGCATCTGCCACAACCGGTTCACCGTCACGCGAGCGGTCAGTGGATTTGCGGGGTCGACCAGCCACCGGGCCAAGGCCAACCGATCATTGGGAGCGGATTCCGGAAGCGGGGGGAGCATGCTCAAGACACCACGAGAAACTCTGTCCCCTGGCTTGTCGTACGCTCCGCGCTCAAGGACAAACGTGTCGCGCGGAGGATCCAACTCAGCCATGACCATCACTGTTGAGACCTGTCTTGCAAGCGCCGCGTGCTCCCTCTTCAATCGGTTCAAGTTTGCCCATGCGGCCCTCAATGGCTGCGGCCCATGCCTGTCAGCGAAGGAGCGCTCGAGCTTGAGCGTCTGGCCACGCGTTCGTGCGTCCAAGGGAATCCGAGCAATCTCGCCAAGGCTCTCAGCCACCGCCAAGAGCGCGGCTTCATCAGGAGTCAGGTCCCGTTCGTGGACGGCAACCTCGTCGATCGTGCCGGAGAACCTGCTGCTCTCGTCCGCACCCGCGCCGATGCGAAATGGCTCCTTTGTTTTGATTCCCCCGTTGGAATAGTCCAGTTCCGCGACCATTTCGACCGCTTGGCCGTCAACGTACAGCGTGACGCCAGCAGCCAGGCGCGACCCGTCATAGGTAGCGGTCACGTGCGACCAGCGCTGCAAGGGTAGCGGTTCACTGGCGCCAACGATGATCCAGTCGTCCATTCGACCGATCAACTTGAGCTTCAATCGCCCTTGCTCCAACATGAGCGTCAGGCCTCTGCCGGCATTCTCGTCGCGAGGGTCAAATGACTGCGAGCGGCTCAGGATCACGCCGTCCGGCGATTCCGGCCTGACCCATGCGGCAAGGGTGAACCGGTCGTTGTAGTCATAGTCCGCGGTACCTTCTTCTTCGACATGACCGCTCCCCTGCAACCACAGCGCCCGGCCTACCCGGCCATCGCGATACCGGACATGACCTGATGCAACCGCGCCTTCCTGTTCGGTGTCGAAGTCGTAACGAGCCGCGAGCCCGGCGTGCGGGTGCCAATCCACGACCTCTGTAGATTGGGCGAGTCTGCGCTCCCAGGCTTCAAACTGCTCCCCACAGGAGTCGCGCAATTCCCGGAACGCTTGCTCAGCACCGGAGATCTCGGCGGCCATGGTCTCAAGTTGCCGAGTCTGCTCCCTCGTCGGCGCGGGGATCCTCGGTGGCGAATTGAACGGTCGCAGCACCCTACCGCGCTCGGGAACATTGTTGAAGTAGGCAAACAGGCTGTAGAACTCTTTCTGGGAGATTGGGTCGTACTTGTGATCGTGGCAGCGCGCGCATCCCACGGTGAGCCCGAGGAACACGGTCGACATGGTTTCTACCCGGTCGACGACATACTCGACTCGGTACTCCTCGTCGACAATTCCCAGTTCGCTGTTGCTGCGGTGGTTCCGATTGAAGCCCGTAGCGATCAACTGGCCAAGATCGGGATTCGGAAGCAGGTCTCCAGCAATCTGCTCTACCGTGAACTCATCGAAGGGCTTGTTCGCGTTGAATGACTCGATCACCCAGTCGCGCCAGCGCCACATCTGGACTGGTGCATCATTCTGATAGCCCTGTGTGTCGGCGTAGCGTGCCGCATCCAGCCACCGGATCGCCATCCGTTCCCCGTAGCGTGGGGACTCCAGGAGCCTGTCGACCACCCGATCGTACGCTCCCTCCGAAGAATCCTCGACGAACTCCCGGACTTCCTCGACGGCAGGTGGAAGGCCGGTCAAGTCCAAGCTCAACCTGCGGATCATTGTCCTCCGGTCAGCCTCCGCTGCAGGAGTCAGCCCGGCCTTTTCGAGGCGCCTGAACACAAAGCGATCAATATCGTTTCGGGCGCGAACTTCCCAGTCCCCCGCGGGTGGCACCGGCCGCACGGGAGCGACAAAGGCCCAGTGTCCACTCCATGGCGCTCCGGCCTCCACCCATTCGCGGAGCATCAAGACATCTGGGGCAGAGAGCTTGTCATGGCCCAGATAGGCGGGAGGCATCCGTTGCGACGGGTCGTCGCTGGCCACGCGACGCAACACCTCGTGAGCAGCTGCGCGGGCTTGGCTCTTCACATCGAGGCGAAGGTTGGCCTGCCGCTGTGAGGAATCGGGGCCGTGGCAGATGTAACAGCGTTCGGCCAAGAGTGGCCGCACGTCTCGGTCAAAATCGACAGCTACTGCTGGAAGCGCGATGACTAGAAGTAACCAAGGAAATCGCGCAGAGACCAAGTTGGGCCCAGTATATTCCAAGGATTGTCTTGTGTCGCACCTACTCGGGAGGAAAACCACTCAGGGCCGCATTACGCACCTCTACCCCGGCCTTCGCGCCGTGCGAAGCCATTGCGGCCTTGCCCCAGATGGCGTCCGCCCATGACGGTTGCCCACTGCTGTGACAGTGGGAGGCCGACAAACTGTCCTCACTGGCGAGTCACAAAAATCTGGCTGGGCAGGCTACACCCGATCCGAGGCTACGGGGCATCGCCAGCTCAACTGGGCCGTGCGGCGGACACGGCCAAGGCATCGCGGGCGCACGCGCCGATTCCTGCCGGTCGCCACAGTGATTGGGAGCATTGGCCAGGTGACGCTCACGGATGGGGCCTTCGATCGCCTGTCAGAAACGTTCGGAGGGCCACGTTGCCACTTGTGCCAGAAAAGCCCGAGAATGACGTCCGCCATGAATCTTCGGATGTCAGCGCCTCTTCGAAATGGCAGCGGATCAGCCCTTGCTCCTCGGGCGGAATCCGACCTGCTGCACACTTGGAGACCGCATCACCGGAGTTTCGGACGTGCAGGAAGAATGCGTCGTTGCGTCTGTCGAAGAGGAAGGGGGCAGAGCAGGGGACTGGACCTCGCAGGCCTGCATCTTCTCAGCGGTGCCGCAATGCCTCAGAGGGGCTCAAATGCCCGGCGCGCAGCGCTGGCAGGGCCGCGGCCAAGCACGCGCAAACCGCGAGCGCGGATAGAGCCCTAGCAAGGACCGTCCAGTCAAACGGACCTACCTCGAAGAGCACACCAGCGATCAGCCTTCCGGCGGCAACGGCGCCGGCGGTACCGACAGCCGCGCCCAGGCCAAGCAGAATCGCAGCTCGGCGGACGACCAGAGCTTGGACCTGCCCCCGCGTAGCACCGAGAGCCAAGCGCAGGCCTATCTCCCCCGTCCGGTTGCGGACGATCTCGCTGCAGACGCCAAACAATCCGACAGCGCACAGTAGAAGAGCGACTCCCGCGAATGCCGCCACCAGCCTCGCAAGCATGCGCTCGAGAGCGATGCCCCTCTCTAGGAGAAGTTCTACCGAACTGTATTGTCGATCGACCGGCATTCCAGGCGTGACCTCGCGGACAGCCTCCCGGACGCGCCTCACGATGCCCGCGCTAGGCACAGTTGATCTAATCGCCAGTGTCTGGAGAAAGCCCTCATAGCCCGTGGTTGATTTGTAAAGCAGCGGCGGCGGATCGGCCCGTACATCGATCTGCCGTACGTTGCGGACGATGCCGACTACGCGGTCGTCGCCGTCGATGATTCCTCCCAGCGCCATGCCCTCCGCGAAGTAGCGGTCGGCGAACGCGTTGTTGACGACCACGACGTTGGCTTCCCCACGATTCGGAAGCCGACCCGCCAACAGACGGATGCCCAACGTGTCGAAGTATCCCGGAGACGCCCAGACTTGAATCACTGACATTTCCTCGTCCTCCGCAGGCACGTAGCCTGAGACCGATGTCGTGCGCATTGCGGCGTTGCCCGACAGAGGCAGCGAGCCCGTGAATGCGGCCGACTGGATCCCCGGCACTGTCTCGATTCGGTCTAGGATCCGCCGTCGCATCGCCGGCTGCGACTCCCTAGAGAAACCGCCCCCTTGGGGATCCAGCCTGATACCGATGACGGTGGCCGCTTCAAGACCGAGGTCGGCGGCGCGCAACTCCCTGAGGTTCGTGAGGAACAGTCCGGCGGTGAACAGCAGAACAACCGCCAGTGCAAGCTGTGCTCCCACCAGCAAGCTCCTTGCGCGGACCTCGTGCCTCCCGGCTGAAACTCCAGCCTGTCCGGTTCGGAGTCCGCTAGCGGAACCTGCCCTCGCTCCCAGCGTGGCGGGAACGAGTCCGCAGGCGAACACGGTGACGATTCCTATAGCCGCGGCGAACAGCAATTCTGGATGTGAGGGTCGAATCTCCAGCACCCCGGCAGCACCGGCACCCCTGACAGACTGGAGCCAGCGCTGGATCAACGGCACCAACCAGAACGCTAGGCTGTATCCCGTCGCCGCACCGGTCCCCGCGAGGACCATGCTCTCGGCAAGCACCGGCTTCATCCGATCGAATTGGCCAGCGCCCAGAGCCATCCTCAGCCAGAATTCCTCCCGCCGCCCGCTTGCTCGCACCAGCAGTAGACCGCCCAGATTCGCGCAGGCGACCAAGAGCACCAGGCCTGTGGCCCCCCAGAGCAGCATCAGGGGCCTCTCCGCAGCCTTGCGCAGCCGGGAGAGCCCGTGGCTGAGAGGTGTGAGGGGAATCCTGATTCGCTCCAACTCCTCGCGCCTCTTGGCACTAATGCCCGCTCCAAGATGCTCCACGAAGATCTCCTGCAGTCGAGCATTGACCGCCGCTTCGGCGCGGTCGAGACCCACCTCTGGCCGGAGACGCATCAGGATGTTCAGCCAGTACGTCTCGATCGGAAAGGATCGCTGCAATCGCGACGGGCTCAGCGTGATCTGTTCCTGCATCGACATTGGCACCCAGATGTCGATCGAGCTCTCAAGGGTGTGGCCCCGGAACGGAGGCATAACGATCCCGACGACGGTGTAGGGAAGGCCATGGAGCCTGATCGCCGACCCGACGACGCTGGGATCCGCGCCGAGGCTTGTGTTCCAAAAGTCGTGGCTCACCACCGCTACGGGGTTCGAGCCCGGCGCACCGTCATCCCCTGGGGTTAGCAAGCGACCGTGAAGCGGAAGCACGCCGAGCAAGGGGAAATACGTGCCCGTGACGAGTTGGCACGACGCTCGGAGGAGCTCGCCGGACTCGTGGCCGAGTCCGCCCCAATAGACGCGGCTCTGGAATGTGGGCGCGGCCGCGACTGCCTCAAGCACTCCGTGATTGTCTTGGCTGAGAGCCCTGTATTGCTCGTAAGAGAAAGTCTCCGTCTGGGGCATGTCGCTCCGGCTGAAGATACCGATCGCACCTGGACCGAGGACGGCCAGTTCGTGCGGGCCCTCCACTGGAAGCGGTTGCAGCATCAGCGACTTGAAAACACTGAAGACAGCGGTGGTAGGTCCGAGGCCGACTGCAAGGGTTAGCGTTGCAACAGCAAAGAATCCAGGATTCCTCCGGAGGGCGCGAAGCGCAAGAGAGACGCTGATGGGCATGCTCTGAGAATGGCTGAACGCCGCAGGACGGCCGGGCCCGGCCAATTGCATAGTACAGGTGATGGTTCAGTCTTCGCCTTGCCGGCCATGGCATGGCCCGCACCGGCGGTGTCGTACGGGGTAGCAATAGGAGCCATCAACGACAGGACCGGCAGTGTCGGGGGGTGGGGTCGGTTCGTTTGTGCCTGATTCCACGAATCCGCGAGGCCCAAGTAGCGCGCTAAGCTCGCGGCGAGGCTTGTGCGTTACTGCCCCTGCCGATGGACAAGCCGGGGGTTGACTAATTCACGCGCCAGCAAATCCGGGATCTGGCCGCGGACCGACGTCGAAGAGGATGTGTGGAGAGTGCCGGCCCCGCGCACGAGGACAATGCGTGGACAACGAGTCTCGCTGTGCCGGGGTCGCATTTGAGATCATCGAGGAGTCGCCGCAGCTCGACCACGGCCAGCCACTCCTGGCTTGGGGCATGCTTGGATGGCCAATCTAGAGCGCGGGGATTTGGGACCCGCCTAGGGCATTGAAAAAAATCGCGACCATCCCACATGGCTTCCGGTCGAGAATTTGGGACTGGACGGCCGGAGTGCATTCGACCCGCACCGGGACGCCTCTGCGGGCTTGGGATTCGGCGGTCGATGCCCCCATCCAATGACCTCGCGCAAAGCCGGCCGGGGGCACTTGGACCAAGTAACGGTGATTGCAGGTTCGACACTCCGCCTCACCCTGTGAAACCGGGAATCGGCACAGGGACGACCGTGCGTTCCCAAACGTTCGCCTCTAAGAAGCACCTCGATTTCAAACACCGGTGTGCGATCGGGCTGCTGAGCGAGAGCTAAGCGGAAGCCAACGCTTACGTCTCGGCAAATGGTTCTGACATCACGAAGGCGGCTGAGGCCGGCTTAGTTTTCCATCCGCGCTCGCCCCATCCAACTGCCCGACCTGCCGTTTTCCCCTGACACTGCGCTGTCGCATGTAGACCGTCCGGATCGGGAACGGGATTTCGATCCCCTCGGTCCCGTAGCGCTCGTGAAGCCGTTTCACCAGCTCGTGCCGAATCACGAACTGGTCCGTGAATTGACTCACCGGCACACGCAGGAGAAAGTTGATACTGAAGTCGGAAAACTCTTCGAAACGGACGAACGGATCTTCGTCCGTTAGTCCGCCCTCGACATCGCGGAGGACACTTCTGGCGACATCGAGGGTTACCGCCTCTACCTGCTCCAGATTCGAATCGTAGGAGACACCAACCGGAAGCCTAATGAAGAGCCGCCTGTGGGGGAGACTGTAGTTTGTCACGACTGTCGATGCCATTATGGTGTTGGGGACCAGTACCCGGTTGCGCTCGGGAAACGTTACTATCGTGGTGTTCCGCGCCTGAATATCGGTGACAGTCCCTTCCTCTCCAGTGGCCAGGGTCACGTAATCGTCGGGCCGGATCTGCCGGGACATGATGATCTGCATTCCGGCGAACAGGTTGCCCAAGGTGTCCTGCAAGGCCAGCGCGACAGCAAGTCCCGAGATCCCGAGCGCGGCGACAATTGTCGTGACATCGATCCCCAAGTTCTGAAGGACGAGGGCAATCCCAACGATTAGCAGGAGCAGTCGAACGACGTTCTGCACCAAGGTAGTGGAGACTTGGAGCCCTGCGGCGCGTTTGGCGAACCCGCTGATCAAGGCGGTGGAGAGGCGCATCCCCACCACGACGAGCGTGACGATGAAGGTCACACTGACTGCGGTTCCGACGAGACCGCGCCAGGGGTCCACATATCCGGCAACCCTCACGCCCAGATAGACGCCGGCTGCCGCGCACCAGATGATCGGCATGCGGTGGACCGAACCCAGCAGCGTGTCGCCCCACCCCCTGAAGAGTCTTGGCTGCGCCCGCCCGGCCCAGCGGGCGAACAGCTTTTCGCAGAGCCACCCGACGACCACCCCGACAACCAGCAGCGCGATGATCATCGACCAGCCGGGTACGTCGGCCAAGAAATCCACTCCACGCCCCACAGTGTTCAAATCAATCCCTCCCTAGGGTCCCCGCCGATGCTGGCCAGTCGGGGAGTTGCCACGTTCAATGGCATCCGTCGATCACAATCTCCTCCACCGCGTGCATGAACATGAAGTCGTCCACGGCCCGGTGGCTCCGGAGAACCTCGACGCGGCCTTATTCCACCACCCCATCCACTGAAATGCCCGCGGTCACCAGGCCTCCTGATCGGGAGACGTCTCAAGTCGACAAGCTCCGAAAGCCAGTCAGCCTCGCGCTCGTGTTCCACAGCTTAGCCGAATCTCGGGAAGAGGATGGCACAGAGGAACGTGCTGACAGAGGCCGGGAAGACAGGGGCCTTGCCGAACCCGTTGCCCGTTGCAGATCGATAGGTGGTGAGCATTCAGTCCGGGGGGGCCTGGGAGGTCAGGGAAATGGTCCTCGCTTCACGGAGTCGAATGGGCTGAGTGGGCGATCCGGCAATTGGCACAGCTCAGCGCAAGCATGTGCGGCTAGGCCACTTGGGTGTCAAGCCCCTGCAGGAGCGCGCACTTCGCTTGGCCGCGCTGGAGGACCGCCTTGAGTCCAGCCAATCGGCCTTCGCCGAGCTGCGCCAAACGCTGCGCCTGCGCAACGACGCGCTGCGGGGTGTGCCGCGCATCAACAACCCGGCTGAGCACCGCCTCGCCAGCGCCAAGCGCAAGCTGCGCCGACGTCTGGGGCACGCCAACCTGGGCCGCGACATGCAAGACCAGCCTGCGCAAGCAGCGCTGGCAGCGAACCTACTGGAGAGGGGCTACCTGCGGGCCCTGTGGGGAGCCGTTGACAAACTGCCCAAAGCCTTTGCCAACCACGTGCAATCAGGTGCGACCACGGCCCGACTCGCCTTAGACCGCGATAACGCGGCTGCCAATCTGAGGCGAGGCAGCCGAGCATCGGGAGCCAAGCCCCCGGTTCACCCACAACCACCCGGCGACTGCCGCGGCGGTGCTCGAAAATTCTTCACGCCCAACCGAATTATGCGCGATAGAGTCGCTGTGAAGGGCTACAAGCCAGTCAAGACGACAGCAGGGATGTACAGTGTATTCAAGCAGTTGCCCACTTGACAGATCGCAGACGGAAAGCGAGCAGTGATCAAGAGTTCATCAGCCACTCGAAAGCACGTCTTGGCGGCGCTCTTGTTCACGATCACTGCATGCGGCGTGGAGCGGGTTGACACTACCTCGTCCCGTGATCAAGGGGACTCTGCGCTTGCAGGCAAGCCCAACATCATCATATTTCTGGTCGACGACATGGGGCTGATGGACACTTCGGTTCCTATGCTCACCGATGAAGACGGCAATCCTCAGCGCCATTCGCTCAATGACTGGTATCGCACTCCAAATATGGAACGGCTTGCCGCGGTGGGCACCCGATTCGCTAATTTCTATGCGCACAACGTCTGTTCGCCGACGCGCATCTCGATCATGACGGGTCAGAACGCGGCGCGCCACCGAACTACCGACTACATCAATCCTTGGCAGGACAACCGAACATTGGATAACGATGCATTCCCCCTAGCAGTGTCGCAACGCGGCCCACCGGAGTGGAATTGGGCAGGTCTGAGGAGCCGTGATATCACGCTGCCAGTGCTGTTGAGACAAGTTGGATACGTGACCATCCACGTCGGAAAAGCGCATTTCGCTCCCTTTGAACACGAAGGCGCTGACCCGCGGCACCTCGGGTTTGACGTGAATGTTGCAGGTTCCGCCATCGGAGCGCCGGGCTCTTACCATGGTCAGGCCGATTATGGGAAAGGTTCTACAAAGCCGCTGGCGCGCCCCGTTCCAGATCTAGACAAGTACCACGGCACAGATACGTTTCTGACCGAGGCCCTGACGCTTGAGGCGATGAGTGAATTGGATGATGCATTGGAAGAGGAGAAGCCATTCTTTCTATACATGTCCCACTATGCTGTGCACTCACCGTTTAATTCCGATGCTCGTTTTGCGGCGCACTATAGGAGCCGAGTGAAGAGTGATCTTGCGCAGAACTACGCGACTCTCGTTGAAGGCATCGACAAATCCTTGGGAGACCTAATGGATTACCTTGACGCAAAGGGTATCGCGGAGAACACTCTGATCATTTTCCTTGGAGACAACGGAGGTGATGCTCCGCTGGCGGGTACTGACGACATTTCCTCCAGCGCGCCCCTGAGAGGTCGGAAGGGCAGCAAGTGGGAAGGTGGCGTGCGGGTTCCATTCATCACCGCTTGGGGCAAACCCGATACGACCAACCAGTGGCAGAAGAAATTGGTGATTCCAGCTGGTAGCATTCGTCAGGAGGTTGGAGTCTGCTACGATCTCTTCCCGACAGTTCTGGACTTGGTCAAGGTGCCTGTCCCTGCAGGGCACCCGGTTGATGGACAGAATTTGACGAGAATACTGACTGGACGGTCGGATCCGAATCATCGGAACGTGTTCCTGAATCACTATCCCCACCCACGGCGAGGAGAGAGTCATTTCTTCACCACATGGCGCGAGGGTGATAGGAAGGTACGTTACGAGTATCTTGCCGAAGGTGATAAGCGGTATGCCCTGTTCGATTTGGCAAAGGATCCGAGCGAGTCGCGGAACCTCGCGTCGGAGAACCCCGAACTGCTAGTGAACATGATGCAGGGCATGGTCGAGGAACTCAAGTCCATGGAGGCGGCGTATCCGATTCAAGCCGGACAGCGATTCGAACCGGTCATCCCACTGCAGTAAATGGCAGGACTCATTTGTCGAGAATGACAGTTTCAGCGTTGGCCGTACTATGGCATCTGCAAGTACGCATTTGTGACTCCAACCAAGCCGGGGCTCCCATGAGGTCCCATGCGGTTGGAATATCTGTTCGGAAGGAGCGGTCGGCTACGACCGCTCCTTCCCGGCCCTAGCCCTCAAGCGGATTGGCCGAATGGACCTTGACCGAGCAGTCCGACGCGATGCCTACACGGCGTCAGAAGATGATCTTCAGTCCGAACTGCAAGTTGCGAGGCCTCCCTGCACCGGCGATCTGACCGAAGTTTCGATTGCCCACCTGAGTGTTGGGCCGAGCGAAGGCAGGGGTGTTCGATACGTTGAACGCTTCGGCCCGGAACTGCACGGTAAGGCCTTCCTGAATCGAAAAGGCCTTATAAATGGCCAAGTCTAGGTTGACCAGACCTGGCGCCTCGATCAGATTGCGGGCAGCGTTGCCGTATGTGTACGGTGCGTTTCTTTCGAATGCTGAGGTGTCGAACCATCGGTCAAGGGACCGGGTGCCGGAGCCTAACCGCCACTCGCGCAGCCAGTTGGGCCGATTCGCCGTACCAGTGTTGGCAGGATTGCCTCGGACACTGAGGTTCGCTCGGCCACCGCTAGACAAGGTGACGATGCTCGCCAGGGTCCAACCTCCAAGCAGGGCGTTTACTGCTGAGGGGGAATCCGTCAAGAACCTCTTGCCGCGTCCAATCGGCAACTGGTAGATCGGGCTTGCGACAAACCGATGGGCGAAGTGCTCGTCGCTGAGAGCACGCTCCGCACTGAGCAAGTGGGGATTCTGGGCGGTCAAGCTTGATGTTCCGCCCACCCCTCCGGCTCCGCGCCCGTCACTGATGTTCTTCGACCAAGTGTAACTGGAAAGCATGCTCACTCCATGCGTCAGCCGCTTCTCCAGCCGCGTCTGAACGGCGTGATAGTTGGCATTCGCAGTCCGTTCGAAGTAGTTCAGACCCGCAATTGGCCCTATCGTGACGTCATCCGGGGGTACCACCAGTGATCGAATCGGGCGCCGTCCGTTCACCGCACCCGGTCCCGGGAGCGGGACGTTAATGTCGTATGCCCTCGAGAGCCGATTCGATGCAGACCCTACGTAACCGACTTCAAACAAGGTTTGGGCCGGTAGCTCGTGCTGGATGGCGAAGTTCCACTGCTGCGTGTAGGGCATTGGCAGATCCATGTCGATGGGTCCGAAACCGATGTTCCGCGCATTCTGCGGGCTGATCAGGTCCGACGCTAGGCCTTTGCTCAGCTGCAAGGTGTTCTGCACTCGGTCGGTCTGCACCGTTGCACGGTAAAAGTACGGTGGAAACGTGGCCAGGACGTTCTTCCAGTTTGTGTTGCCGTAGAAGATCCCGTAACCGGTTCGCAGGACCGTCTTCTCCTTCAGGCGGTAAACGATGCCAAGTCGCGGTGCAAAGTTGTTCCCGTCCGTACTGACCAGAGCCCGGCTGAACCGCGTACCGTCCTGCATCAGGACAATACGGGGGTTGGCGCGGTCAGAGAAATCGAGGTTTGCTCCGTTATTCATCCGGTCCACCCAAGGTGGGTGCAATTCGTAACGCAGGCCGAGATTCAAGGTCAGCCTAGGGGAGACTCGCCATTCGTCCTGAAAATAGGCGTCGTAGTAGGGTCGCCTCATATTCTCCCACACCCAAGTAGAAACCTGTGCCCGTGTCGTCGTACCGAGAAGCAGGTCAGCCGCGGAAGAGCCTTCTTTGAGTGTGTCCGAGTTCCTCGTGTAGCCGCCGTCGAACGTGAATACGCCGTGAGCATTTTGCGAATTGTTGAGAAAATGCTGAAGCCAGCTGAAGTTGATTCCGAACTTTAGCGTATGATCTCCTCTAATCCACGTGAAATTTGTGATCCATTGTCGATTCTGACTCCCAGACTTGTTCGGAATCCATGAACCGAGTCCGATGAGTTGGAGGCCTTGAACGGTGAATTGAGCCATCCCAGGGTCGGCAAGTTCTACACCTTTCAATCCGAGTTGTTCATTGTAATTCACGTCAATGGGCGAGGACCTCAAGGTGAACAGCTTATTCCAAGCCCCCTTCATTTCCATGATGAATGAAGGCGAGAAAACGCGGTTGTAATTCACAACCACGTTTTGGCCATCGTGATCAAACGGCGTCGCCCTCTGCCCGCCACCCCACGCTGGTTCTGGCAGATTGGGAGTCGATCCTACGTGGTTGCTGGATAGGCTGTATCGAACGAAGAAACGGTCGCTGGCACTTAGGTTGTGGTCGATTTTGGCGTCCCAGCGATCCAGATCCTCCGGTTGTGGGGGATTGAATAGAAAATTGCGTGTCAAGCCGGCTTTATTCGGAGTCGGATAGAGATTTAACACCATGGCTCCAATCGGATCGAAGCTTGTAGCAGGAATCCGGTTATCTGGGAACGGCTGGCGGAGATTTGTTGTTGCATCATACGTGGACGGGTCGTAGACTCTTGTCCCCGGAAGCAGCTCGCTAAAGTCTCCTTGAAGTTGCATTGGAGTCGGGATCGTGTTATTGACGGTTCGGGACTCGCGGATGCGTGTCCCCTCGTAGTCGCCGAAGAAGAACGTCTTGTCCTTGACTATCGGGCCTCCTATCGCAAATCCATACTGATTGCGCTTGAAAGGCGGTCTGGGCCGGTCGGGAGGATCGAAGAAGTTCTTTGCGTCCAGTTTCTCGTTCCGTAGGAACTCGAAAATGCTCCCGTGCAGTCGATTCGTTCCTGACTTCAGGCTTACGTTGACGATTGCTCCACCGCCTCGGCCAAATTCTGCCGAATACGAGTTTGTGGAGAGCTTGAATTCCTGAATGGCATCGATCGAGGGTTTGATGACCTCCGCGCGGCGCGCCTGTCCCGCTCGCTGCATGCTGTTGTTGTCAACGCCATCCAGCATGAAATTGTTCTGATTGGCCCGCATGCCGCTGGCACTGAAGGTGTTGAACCGGCCAAATGGAACAGCGCCGGCACCAGCAGAGAGCAGCGCCAGCTGGATGTAGTCTCTGCCATTGAGTGGAAGATCTACGATCTTCTGGTTGTCGATTACCTGGCCCTGGGCTGGCGTAGCCGTCTCTAGGAGAGGTGCCGCGGCTGTAACCGTGACTTCTTCGGTCACAGCACCGATGTCCATCGTGAAGTTGATCCGGGCCGGCAAGCCGGCGTACAGCGTGATTCCGGTTTGGGTGATTGGTCGAAAACCGTCCTTCACCAGGTTGATTCGGTAGTCTCCCGGTTGCAGCAGGGGAACCACAAAGTAGCCCTGTTCATTGGATGTGGTCGTCCGCTCGACACCCGTGTCGAGATGAGTGACGGTAATCTCCACATCGGGAATGACGGCAGCCGTGGAATCGGTCACTGTACCACCGAGTTCGGCGTCCGTTTGAGCCCAACAGAGGGACCCCAGAAGGATCAGCGCTGTCGCGAAGCGGATCGCTTGCCTAAGTGGTGCGTTCATGGTCTGCTCTCCCGTTTCTGCCGGGACCCGGCCACAGTCCACTCCCAGCGCCGTCAGTATACATCCGGATTGGGCCGAGAGTTCCGCTTCAGAACGTTCCGCAGGGCTTCTTTGGGTTGAAGGGCAGGATCTCAGCCAGGCTGGCGCCAGATGTGGCCTATGCGAGCCAGCTTGCGGTCGTTCGCCTACTCGTTGCCCGGCCTGGCTCGACGATTCGCCGTTGCAGACGACCCGTCTCTTGAGAGATGATCACCTCGACGGCCTCCAGGCAGGCCCCGAACCCTGCCACACTGGCGGGACACTGCCCTCAGGCGGCCCTCTGGATACGCCAGACAGTCAGGTCCACTCGAAACGAAACGCGGTCGGTCGAGGCCCCAGCGTCCGCACTGCTGCAGGCAACCACGACAAGCGTTAGTTGCTGTGCGCGAACTTCACTGTTTCGCGCCCTCCTGAACTGGTCCAAGAACGAGAGCTGCGTTCAGAGATGACTCACTCGATGAGTTCAAACCCAGAGAGCGGACCGCAGGCAGGCAGGCCCTGCCTCTCATATGGAAGGAGAGGTGCCGTCTGCTGCAGGTCATGACGAGTCCATGCCGCGGAACGCGCCTTGATTTTGCTGATGCGCTGATCGAGCCTCACCGTTCCAAGATGCCACTACGCTGGCTTCACGACGTCCTGAGAACCGATGGGCTCATAGTGCGACGCAGCGTGAAGAAAGGCCAAGCGGTCACTGCGTCACTACCGCCCTAGGTGATCAACGCCCCGCGTGTGCTGCCCAGCATCGTAAGCCCTGTTGATTCTGGAGCGGAGACTCACGACGGACTCGCGCAGCTGGCTACTGGCCGTCACAGCTGCAGCGATTAGCGTCTAAGGCTGGAGTTGAGATGTTCTACCCCAGTGCCTCAGGGACATGCTCGCCGTGGGACTGTTGACGGTCGGGGTGCATATCCGGGATGTTGGTACGCTGCTGGGTCACGACCGCTTACTCACCACGGAGGATGACTGCGTCCCTCGGAATTCGAAGCCCGAGCCTGCTCGCGCATCTGGCGTAGAGTGTGCTCCCCTGATCTGAGTGTAAACAGTAGTGTGCGTAACGTCGGTCCTCGTCGGGTGGACCTAGTTGCCACGCCATTCGTCGGCATAGGACTGGGAATAAACTCTTCGTATTCAGTCTTTGAATACTATACACACAAGCACTCTTCGCGACAAAGGCCGGCAATGTTCTGAGCACAAGTCCGAGGAATGTCGGCGAACTCCTTTGACCGGATTCGGCGAAATAGAGTAGACTACTTGCTTTGCTTGCTTGTTTCTAACGTTCTCATTGATGCCAACTGAGACTACTAACTGACCACAATGATTTCCATTTCTGGGATTGTATTCTAGATAAACCTAGGCGATATAGAATACAGATTTCCCGTGAAATCCTCCGTGACTTCATTGGTTGAGAAATGAATGGAAAGAAGACGACAGACGAGTAGGTTGTGCGAAGAGACATCAAGGTACGCTAGTATTGCTAGGGGTCCTTGATCGAGTGAGAGTCCGTTAGCAATCGGACGAAAGTCATTCACCAAAACCCTAAGCGCCGCAGTTTCAAAGTCTTGGAGCAGACCACGCCCGAACCAAACATTGCGATTGACTTGTGAAGTCTCGAGGCCAATCAAGAACGGGAAGGAGTGACGAATATCCGATGTGTGCGTAACCCCTGAAACTCCAGTCTGTGACACGTTTGGAGTGATTCGAACGCTGGACTCTAGAACCCGACCAAACGCCCGGAAACTATTCGGGTATTCGGTGGGAAGGCCGGATGTGGTCGAAGGAGTCCGTCCCTTGTTGGGATGCCACACGTCCAACCAGACGGCTTTGCTAATATTGGATCAGGCCGTGCCCCGACATCTCGACATGTGCGGCGTCGCGCCCGTCAGCAGCCCGGGGCGGCGGCTCGGCATGGGTGGCTTGTCCGTTCTGCCCAACCCGTGCTGCGTTCCAAGCGTTGAACGTGCCCACCGGCTCGCCGAGTCCGAGCGCTGCTCGGCCCGCCGGAGGAGGATACGGCGCGGCTCGACCGCGGACATGATCCGCATGGATGGCGGACCGTTCCTCATGGGCACGGAGACCGATCGGGGCTTTCCGGCGGATGGGGAGGGACCGGTGCGCCGCGTCCATGTGGATCCCTTCTACTTGGACGTTTTTCCCGTCACCGTGGAGTCCTTCAGGGAGTTCGTTGCGGCGACTAGGCATGTCACCGAGGCAGAGCAGTTCGGCTGGTCGTTCGTGTTTCATACGCAGGTCCCTAGGGATCGATACGATTCCGTCGCTGACGACACGGTCGCGGGGCATGAGTGGTGGTGCAAGGTCAGCGGGGCGGATTGGAGGCATCCCGAGGGTCCGGACTCGGCGGTTTCCGAGCGCCCTGACCACCCCGTGACGCACATCTCCCACTCCGACGCGCTCGCCTATTGCGATTGGGCAGGGAAGCGGCTCCTGACCGAGGCCGAATGGGAATTCAGCGCCCGCGGCGGTCTTGAGCAGCAGACCTACCCGTGGGGGGGCGAGCTTGAGCCGGGCGGCCGGCATTTGTGCAACATCTGGCAGGGGGTGTTCCCGCGCGACGACACAGGCGAAGATGGCTACAGGGGGCCGTGCCCCGTCGATGCATTCCCGCCGAACGGCTACGGGATCTACTCGATGACCGGCAATGCGTGGGAGTGGTGCGCCGACTGGTTCGATCCCGGCTACCACGTCACCGCCACCCGCCACAATCCCGTCGGTCCTCCAAACGGGACGGCCCGCGTGATGCGCGGGGGCTCATTCCTGTGTCATGCTTCGTACTGCAACCGCTACAGGGTGGCCGCGCGGACATCCAACACGCCCGACAGTTCGACATCGAACCTCGGCTTCCGGTGCGCACGGGACATTTGAGATCTTGGAGGGGACGGCTGTGCTGGGAATGCTCCGATCTCGCTGGTGGCTTGTCGTGGCATTGGCGGCAATCCCGTGGGCCCTGTCCCGGTCGGCCGAGTCTCCAGGGCCTGCCCCCGCAGATCCGGTTCCGGTCGAGCAACCGCTGCCGTACAGCCACAAGACCCACATTGCGCTAGGGCTGCAGTGTCGCGACTGCCATTCGATCGCTGATCCTGGCTTCTTGGCGGGCTATCCCGCCGAGTCGACTTGCATGGTGTGCCACTCTTCGATCAAGGTCGACAGCCCGCACATCCGGCGGCTTGCAGAATTCGAGAGCGGCGGACAGGCCGTCCCTTGGAAGCGCGTCTATCGCGTCCCCGATTTCGTATGGTTTTCGCACGCGTCCCATGTCGAAGATGCCGCCGTCGAGTGCGAGACCTGCCATGGACCGGTCGCCGAGCGCGAGGTGCTCTTCCAGGAAAAGCCGACCACTATGGCCTCGTGCATGGAGTGCCACGCCCGCCACAACGCGCCCAACGACTGCGACCTGTGCCATGATCCCGGCTAGCCGCGCCCGAGCGGAGCCGATCCTGCGCCCTCGCCGCCACCGCCCCGAGCGACGCCCGGCGATGCGGCTCGCGCTGATCGGAGCGACCGGCTCTGTTGGGCGCAACACTCTTCAGGTCATCCGCGAGATCGGGGCCACAGTCGAGGTAGTGGCCCTTGCGGCCGGTCGGAACGTCGCCCGGCTCGTCCGGCAGGCGGTCGAGTTTCGTCCTTCCTTGCTGTCGGTCGCGGACCCTCGCTCCCTCGGAGACCTTCGCGATCGGATCGCTGCCGTTCGCGGCTACCGGCCGCGCCTCGTGTGCGGACCGGACGGAATTCTCGAGGCCGCGATCGGAACGCGCGCCGACGTTCTCGTCTCGGCCGCAGTCGGAGTGGTCGGCCTGCCGGCGACCTATGCGGCTGTCAAGGCTGGCCAGCGCGTGGCATTGGCAAACAAGGAAGTGCTCGTCTCCGCCGGGGATCTGGTCATGGCCGCAGCGCGGGCGTTTGGTGCCTCGCTGCTGCCGGTTGACAGCGAGCACAACGCGGTGCACCAGTGCATGCGGGCAGGCAGCAGTCGCGAAGTGGGTCGCATCGTGCTGACGGCATCGGGAGGTCCTTTCCGCACCACTCCCGCCGAGGATTTGGCGACGGTCACGCCAGAGCGCGCCCTCCAACATCCGACATGGAAGATGGGCAGCCGCATAACGATCGATTCAGCAACCCTCATGAACAAGGGATTCGAGGTCATCGAGGCCTGCCAGCTCTTCGGGCTGCCGCCGGAGCAGGTTGACGTCGTCGTCCACCCCCAGTCCATCGTTCACGCAATGGTCGAGTTCTCCGACGGGTCATTGGTAGCCCAGCTGAGCCCTCCCGACATGAAGCTCCCGATCCGCTACGCGCTGACGTACCCCCAGCGCGAGCCGAGCCCTTGCCGGCGAATGGACTGGTCACGTGCTGCGAGACTGGATTTCGAACCACCGGACTTGGACCGCTTCCCGCTGTTGGCACTGGCGTACGAGGCCCAGCGCGTCGGGGGCCTCGCCGGCTGCCTGCTGAATGCCGCAGACGAGGTGGCCGTCGCCGCGTTCTTGGAAGGACATGTGCCGTTTCTGGCGATCCCGCAGATCGTCGAACGCACACTCCGCTGGGGGGCCGGACAAAGGGCCGCCAGCATCGGGGATGTCATGGAGTGCGACCGCGAGGCCCGCGAATACGCGGCAGGAGTGGCCGCGGGTATCGCTCGATCTGGCGGGGAGGCTGCCGTTCTAGGCTGATCTGCGAGACATGGTCAACTTCATCATCGTGCTCAGCGTACTCGTGCTGTTCCATGAGCTCGGCCACTATCTCGCCGCTCGGTACTTTGGCGTGCCCGTGGAGAGCTTCGCGATTGGCTTCGGCCCGAGGCTGGTGGGCTTCAAGCGCGGCGGAACGGACTTCAAGGTCTGCGCCCTGCCAATAGGCGGGTACGTCAAGATGGCCGGCCACAGCTTCGGTGGAGAGGCCTCGGAGGTCCCAACCGGTTTTGGCTCGAAGCCCAGATGGCAGCGGCTGGTGATCCTATTCGCCGGTCCGGCCTTCAACTTCCTACTGGCGATCCTCGTGCTCACGGGCGTCTTCATGTACCGGTACGAGCGCCCAACCTACTTGACTCAGGAACCGCGGGTGGACTGGGTACGGCCGGATTCGCCCGCCTCCGAAGCCGGCGTACGGGCGGGAGACCTCGTGCTATCCGTCGATGGTGTTAAGAGCGCGACATGGGCAGATCTCAAGGTGAACACGATCGTGGCTGGCGGCCTCGAGGCGGAGCTCCTCGTGGAGCGCGATGGCGCGGAAGTGCGGTCCATCATTCGTGTGCCGGATGGTTTGGGCTCGGAGGGCGACTTGGGATGGTTTCCCGCCCATTCGGTTCACGTTGAGGGAGTTTCTGCGGGAATGCCGGCAGTTGAGGCCGGCATCGAGCCCGGGGATCGCCTCGCCAGCATCGACGGGATCCCTGTTGTGGCGGTCGAGCAGGTCCCAGGCATCGTGGCAGCGTCCCGAGGTCGCCCACTGCAGATCGAGGTGGAGCGGAGTGGCGTCCTCCACGAATTCGAGGTCGTCCCGCGCGAGAACGGGGACCGGTGGCAGGTTGGCATCAGCATGCGCGGGCACTACGAGAGCTTGTACGAGAGCTTGGCCCTTGTTCCGGCGCTGGAGATGTCCCTCCGCGAGAACGCCATGTTTGCCGGCGCGGTCGTGCTCGCAATCCGGGGGCTGGTCCTTGGCCAGCTCGAGATCACGGCGCTAGAGGGGCCCGTCGGGATCTACCAGCACACCCAGACCGCCGCGTCGTATGGCCTGATCGTCCTTCTGGAATTCATCGCCGTGATCAGTGTCAACCTCGGAGTCATCAACCTTGCCCCAGTGCCCGTTCTGGACGGGGGCCAGATCATGGTCCTGCTGATTGAGCTACTCCTTCGGCGGGACCTGAGTGAAGTCGTAAAACTCCGCATCTCCCAGGCGGGTCTAGTATTCATTGTGGTGTTGTTCGGAATCGTCATGTACAACGACGTGGCGCGCCAGATCTTCGGCCCCTGACCGTGTGACGCGAGGTCTGCCGGTCGCCGTTTGATCGCCCCCGGAGGACACGACATGTCGCGGACGCGCGAATCCGGTTCGACTCCGTCCGTGGATCTGCGAATGAACGATGGCTACCCCCGCCCAAGCGTGAACGGAATCGGAACTTGTCGACCGTAGCGTGAACCAATCTGCGCCGATCACTCTCACAGTGCCCACCGACCGTGCTGGCGTAGGTTACGATCCCCCTATCTGGGGCTAGTCCGAGGCAAGCGGGATCGGCCCCTTCGTTCGCGAACTGTCCCAACGTGCCGTAATCGAGACATCCAAGAGTGCCTTGGTTTCTACTGCAAGTCACCCCTGGTCGCACCGGACCGGATCGCTGAGCACGAATTCCCCCATTCAATCAATGAAGCCGAATGACACCTTGCCCCGGACGGCGGGCGAGCGGATGATCGCACACCTCGCCCCGGAGCACTATGACTGAGAGTGCGTCGATTGCCACCTAGCGTCGGCGGCCGATGTGCTGCCCTGTCAGGCTGCCCCCTCAAGCTGCGAAAAGACGTAAGGCCCCTCCGGTATCACGACCAGCGACGCAGCTCTGGGAAGGCGCGACAGGAGGCCCTCCACTGCTTCTTGGGCATTTGCGTGGGCCGGGCCCCAGAGCCGTTGCCGATCCGCCTCTTCGAGGCCCGGGACGCAGAACGACAGACTGGCCTTCTGGGCGACCATCGCAAGCTTCTCGGCTTGCCACTGGTCGACCTCGACGGAACGGTCCGCCAGTGCCTCGAGAAGCATCCCGGCATCGCCGGACTCCCGCACTAGGTCGCTGAATTCCGGCCCGCCGAGCCCCTCGGCACAAGCTGCGGCCAGCAGGATCTCGCCGCCATCCCTGACGACATGCGCCGCCGCGGTCAGCCCCTTTACGGCTTGGTAGAACGTCAGGTCCAGTGGATGGCCGCCCGAGGTCGTGATCACCGCATCGGCGGGACGGTCGACCGTCGCCAGGGTGGATTGCCGCACGAAGTCCACTCCTCGCCCATGCGCAGCGACCGGCTCTCCCGCGAACACAGCGGCGATCTCCCGGGCATCCGTGAGTGCCACGTCAACCATGAAGTCGTGTCCCGCCAGGGCAGCGATCTCAAGAAGCTCACGGTGCAGGGGATTGTCGGGGAACGAGCCCTCGGTCGCGTCCGGATCGCGCATGTACATGGGGCTGTGCAAGCGCTTGATCGTGCGCTCGCCCGCTAGGCCGATCGAGATCAGCTTGCGGCCTCCAGAGAACCCGGCCATCAGGTGGGGCTCAATGAATCCGAGCGTCACGTGTACATCGGCCTGGACGAAGCGCGCATCGACAAACGCCTGTGTTCCGCCGGATGTCTCCCCGAGGAACACCTGCTCGTCAATCTCACGGGCGCGGTGCGAGTGGACCTCGTACCGATCAAGGATCGACCGCCCGACGATTTCTTCAAGTTCCTCTTCCGTAGCCTCGCGGTGCAGCCCGGTCGCGATCAGGATCGTGATCCGCTCGGCCGGTATACCGCCCGATTCCAACGCGCCGAGCACGTGCGGAAGGACGAGCCGGTTCGGTGCCGGTCGGGTTATGTCGCAAACAGCGATGGCGGCGCTGCTCTTGCCGTGAGCGATCTGGCTCAGGCCCGCGCAGCCGACCGGATCCTGCACCGCGGCTGCTATCGCCGCGTCAGGATCCTTCAGGCCAGCTGCGAAACGCGGCCGGAGCACGCGCGTGTCGAGCCCCTCGGGCAGGGTCACCGACGCCCCCTTCTGTCCGAACGCCAGGTTGACCCTCATGTCAGCTCCTCTCCGGCTGCCGCGCCCTTAGGTCAGCGGGCGGGAGCCCGCCTTCAATCGTAGCGCCGCACACGCTGTGCACGCTTTGGGCGGCCGGAGGGGCGATGACCTGCCCTGCGTCCTAAAATCAAGGCCTGTGAGGGGGATCGTTTTGGCAGGCGGACTGGGCACGCGCCTGGATCCCATCACACGCATCATCAACAAGCACCTGCTTCCGGTGTACGACAAGCCGATGATCTACTACCCGATTCAGACGCTGGTCAACGCCGGGATTGAGGACATCATGATCGTGACGGGTGGGCGCAATGCGGGGGACTTCCTCCGCTTGCTCGGCAACGGGCGGGAGTTCGGACTGAAGCACCTCGACTACACCTACCAAGAGGGGGAAGGGGGAATCGCGGAGGCCCTGGATCTCGCCCGCCACTTCGCCAGGGGCGGCCACCTGTGCGTGATCCTCGGCGACAACATTATCGAGCGGGACGTGCGCAAGTCCGTGGACGCCTTCCGCCAAGGTAGTGCAGGGGCCAAAATCCTCCTCAAGCGAGTCCCTGATCCGGGCCGCTACGGCGTGCCGCGCATCGAGGACGGGCGCGTCGTGCGCATCGACGAGAAGCCCTCCAAGCCCGCCTCAGACTTCGCCGTCACCGGCATCTACATGTACGACAGCACGGTGTTCGACCGCATCGCCCGCCTGGAGCGCTCAAGCCGTGGGGAGCTCGAGATCACCGACGTCAACAACAGCTACATCGATGACGGCCTGATGGAGTGGGAGGAGCTGGACGGCTGGTGGATCGACGCAGGCACGGTGGATGGCCTGCTGCGAGCTTCCAAGTTCGTCGCCCGAACGGGCGCCAACATGACTGTCGCGCCTAGAAGTTGATCTTCACAGGCGACTCGCCCTCGGCCTTCAGGTTGTGCTTCGCCACCTCGACCGCCAGCTGGGCCGCTATTGCCGAAAAGGACCGCGCCGCCGGGGCGTCTGGATCCGCCAGCAGGATTGGCGTGCCGCCGTCGGAGGTTTCGCGCACGGTCGTCGCCAGAGGCACCTTGCCCAGCACGGGAATGCGCCAGCGCTTGGAGATGCGCTCGGCGCCGCCTGAGCCAAAGATGAACTCTCGCTCCCCGGTGGTCCGGGACTCGTAGTAGCTCATGTTCTCGACTACGCCAAGCAGGGGGGTCTTGAGCTGCTGGAACATGATGATCGCCTTCTCCGCTACGTTGACCGCCATGGGCTGCGGGGTCGTCACGATCACCGCCCCGGTCAACGCGAGCCTCTGGCAGAGGCTCAGCTGGACGTCTCCCGTTCCCGGCGGCAGGTCTACGACAAGGTAGTCCAGCTCGCCCCATTCGACTTGGCCGGTGAGCTGCTCGACCATCTTTGCCAGCATCGGCCCGCGCCACACCACCGCTTGGTCCCGCCGGATGAAGAACCCGGTTGAGATTAGCGGTATCCCGTGGCAGCGCACGGGCAAGATGCCACGCCCGCCGTGCCGGGGGCCTTCACTCGCGCCCATGATGAGGGGGATGCTTGGCCCGTAGACATCGGCGTCGAGCAGGCCGACTCTCGCTCCAGAGGCCGCGAGGGCGACGGCAAGGTTTGCCGACGCCGTCGATTTTCCCACGCCGCCTTTACCCGACGCGACCGGGATGACGTTGCGCACGCCCGGGATCGAGCCCTTCCCGCTGCTGCCCGCCGGATTCGGCCGAGCCGTGCTTGTCAGCGCCGCATCGACCCGGGCGCCCGGGTCGAGCGCCTGCACGGACGCAATGGCCTCCGCGAGGGCAGCCTCCGTGGTGTCGCGGCGCGGCAAGGTGTTCTGGAGTTTGAAGCTGACATGCCCGTTCGCCGCACTGACATCGCGGACCAGGCCCAGCTCAACGATGCTCCGGCCATATGCCGGGTGGGTGACGCCGCGGAGCGCTTGCTCCACCTGATCCCTGCTAGGCATGGCTAACCCCCTGCCCGGAAGGCTCGGTCGCACCGGTCAGCACGACCAGATCGTTCACGAATCGGTCCATCTCTCGCTCACCGCACAGGAGATCGCGCAGGGTCGTGCGACAAAGCAGCTCGTCCACGACGGCTTGCACGGCCTTCCAAAGCGACCGGATCGAACAGTTGACCGTGTGCGTGCAAATGTCCTCGTGGCCGGAGTAGCGCTCGCAGAAGGCACCACCGTAGAGATCCCCGCCCAGCACCTCCAACGCCTGTTTCGCCGTGATGCGCTCTGCCGGTCGCGCGAGGTGGTAGCCGCCAGTGTGCCCGCGCTCGCTCGTCACCAGGCCGCCCTCGCGTAGCACTCGCATGAGCTTGGCAGTGTATGGGACGGAGATGCCCTCTGCCCTAGAGATCTCTTGGATGGAGGTTGTCGCTCCCGGCCCGGCCTGCGCTATGTGCAGCAGGCAGCGAAGCCCGTATTCTTCTTGCGAACTCAGGTGCATAGCTCAGCCTCAGATAAGATTCAGGACCAGCCTGGCCTCCTCGCTCATCTTCTCGGGAGTCCAGGGCGGGTCGAACGTGATCTCGATCTCTGCGTCGGAAACCTCATCCAGACGCTCGACCTTGTACTTTGCCTCCGCCGGCAACGTCTGCGCCGCCGGGCAGTTGGGCGCGGTGAGGGTCATCAGCACCTTCACCCTGTCGTGATCGCTGGGTGCGGGGCTCCTAGGCGCGATCACCTGGTAGATCAGCCCAAGCTGGTAGATGTCCACCGGTATCTCGGGGTCGTAGCACGTCTTCAGGACTGCCACCACCTTCTCCTCAAGGCTGGCGTCCGGCGCATACTCCGGCTCCTTGGGCGGCAGCGGTGACGTCATCGTCATGTTCGAGTGCATGCTCGGAACAAAGTCAGGGTAGCGCGGGGCAGACGCCAAGGCCGATGTATTCATGCTTGAGCCGCTGCCTTCGGATCTGGCCTCGCTCGGGTTGCTCGGGGGCGCGGGCGCTTCTTCTACGCCAAGGTCGTTGAGTCCAAGTTCGATCAGTGACATCAGGCCAAGATCTCCTTTGCAGTCTCGACTGCCTCTGCCAGGGCATCGAAGTCCGAACGTGTGTTGTAGAACGAAAAGGACGCCCTCGCCGCGGCGCTCAGGCCAAAGAAGCGCATCGCCGGCTCGGCGCAGTGGTGTCCCACCCGCACGGCGATCCCCTGATGGTCCAGCAGCGTTCCTAGATCGGCGGGGTGCGCGCCCTTGAGATCGAAGGTCACCACCGCCGCCTTGTCTCGCGCAGTGCCGATCAACCGCAGGCCGGGGATTGCCGACAGCCGCTCCGTTCCGTAGGCCAGCAGGTCCCTCTCATGGGCCTGGATACGGTCCATTCCCAGGCTCTCCAGGTAGTCGACCGCCGCAGCCATGCCGATCGCCTGCGCGATCGCTGGAGTGCCGGCCTCGAAGCGGTGCGGCAGGTCATTGTACTCGGTGTGCTCGAACGTGACGGACGCGATCATGTCGCCGCCGCTCTGATAAGGCGCCATAGTCTCTAGGATGGGCCGTCTGGCGTACAGGGCGCCGATGCCGGTCGGCCCGCACATTTTGTGGCCCGACAGCGCGAAGAAGTCGCAGCCCATCTCTTGGACGTCGATCGGCATGTGCGGCGCCGACTGTGCCCCGTCGACCAGGCAAAGGGCTCCGGCGGCGTGTGCCTTGGCAGCAATCTCGCGCACCGGATTCACTGTGCCAAGGGCGTTCGAGACATGCGCCACGGCGACGATGCGCACGCTTGGGGAGAGCATTGCGTCCAGTGCGCCCTCCACCAGCTCGCCCCGCCGGTTCATGGGGATCACCCTCAGCCGCGCGCCCCGCTCTTGGCACAGGATCTGCCACGGGACGATGTTCGAGTGGTGCTCCATTGCGGAAACCAGCACCTCGTCCCCGCGGCCGACGTTCTGGCGG
This sequence comes from Bryobacterales bacterium, assembly GCA_028819235.1. GTDB lineage: Bacteria > Acidobacteriota > Terriglobia > Bryobacterales > UBA6623 > VXMF01. The sequence continues at coordinate 68,473 of JAPPMC010000270.1, read as the reverse complement.
CCCCACCCCGCCGCCACGAGGTTGATGCTCTCTGTCGCCCCTCGGGTCCAGACCACCTCTTCCGGCTCTGCGGCGTTCAGAAACCGCTGCAGGCGGTAGCGGGCGGACTCGTACTTGTCGGTGGCGCGCTGGCTCAGTTCGTGCACACCCCGGTGCACGTTCGAACGGTCGCGTTCGTAGTACTCCAGCAATGCCGAGATCACCTGCCTCGGCGTCTGGGACGAGGCGGCGCTGTCCAAGTACACGAGCTGCCGGCCGTGCACCCGCTGCTGCAGGGCTGGGAAGTCCCCGCGCAGTAGCTCGGTGTCGAGCCCGGACTCGTTGCAGACGACAGTGGGCATGCCGTTTTCCCCAAGACCCCCTCAGGCCGCCTCGGGAGCGAAGCGGTCCAGCAGCAGCGCCTCGAAGCGTTCCCTCAGCGAGGCAACCCCCACGCGGTCCAGCGCGTCGGTCGCGAACGCGTACGTGAGCAGCTTGCGCGCCTCCGCCTCGCCGATTCCTCGCGAGCGGAGGTAGAACGCTGCATCAGCGTCAAGCTGGCCGATCGTGGCACCGTGCGTGCAGCGAACGTCGTTGGCGTCGATCTCCAGCTGTGGCTTGGTGTTGACTTCGGCGCTGTCGGACAGCAGCAGGTTCTTGTTGCTCTGGACTGCGTCCGTCTTCTGTGCATCGCGCCGGACGAAAATCTTGCCGTTGAACACTCCCCTAGCGTTTCCGTCCAGCACTCCCTTGTAGAGCTGGTGGGAGTGGCAGTGCGGCATCGCATGGTCGATGCCGGTGTGGTGGTCCACGAGCTGGTGCCCGCGCACGGCGTAGAGCCCGTCTAGGGAACAGTCGCAGCCTGTGCCATCGAGGCGCGTGCCGATGTCGTTGCGCGCGACTCGGGCGCCGAAGCTGAGCGAGAACGAGCTCATGCGGCTGTCGCGCTCCTGCGCCGCCTGCACCACGCCCGTGTGGAAGGACCGAGGGGACTCGAGCTGGGCCCGCACGTGATCCACGCGGGCGTTCTCCGAGACGTGGATCTCGGTGACGGCGTTGCGCCAGTATTCGCCGAGTCCGGAGTACGTTTCGACGACCGTCACTCGAGAGCTCCGCTCGGCAATGACCAGCACGCGGGCCAGCCGGGCAACGCGGCCTGGGCCGAATTCCAGGTGCAGCGGCTCAGTGCTGTCCGCTCCGGCCTCCGCGACGATTACGATGCCATCCTCGAACAGCGCAGTGTTCAGGGCGCACAGGGCATGGCGCTCGAAGCTGGCGACCGAAGCCAGACGATCCTCCAGCCAGGGCTCGCCGCGCACCAATGCCTCGGATAGGGACATCAAGCGAATGCCGGGCGGAGCCGGGCCCGCCACTGCCAAGCTGTCCCCGCACGCGGCGGCTATCCGCTGACCGGCGAGGTGCGCGGGTCTAGCATGCCCACCGGGCTCGTCGGGGCTCAGGAGGAACCGGCCATCGGAGAGGGAGCGCAGGTCCGTGTACTTGTACTCCTCGTCCCGTGGCGTCGGAACGCCCATGCGCAGGAAGCGCTCCATTGCCAGCTCGCGCCGCTCTCGGAGCCACTTGGGCTCCCAATCCCTTCCCGCCTGTGAGGAGCTGAAGCGCTCCAAATAGGCGCTGGCATGCTGCATCACCGCGGCCATGATCAGGTCCCCGCAGCGGCTAGCGCGGTCGAGCGCTCCTCAATCCACCGATAGCCGTGCCGCTCGAGGTCCAAGGCCAGCGTGCGGTCTCCGGACCGAGCGATGCGCCCGTTTGCAAGCACGTGCACGTAGTCGGGCACTATGTAACGAAGCAGCCGTTGGTAGTGGGTGATGACGACGAACGCGCGGTCCGGCCCCCGCAGCCCGTTCACGCCCTCCGAGACCACCTTTAGGGCGTCGATGTCGAGGCCCGAGTCCGTCTCGTCCAAGATTCCGAGGCAGGGCTCCAGTACCGACATCTGGAACACTTCGCAGCGCTTTTTCTCTCCTCCGGAGAAGCCCTCGTTGACGGCGCGCTTGAGCATCCCGGGGTCGATGCCCAAGGGTTGGATCTTCTGGCGAGCGAGCCTGATGAAGTCTCCAGCCGCCAGTTCCGCCAGACCCCGGTAGCGGCGGATCGAGTTCACCGCTTCCCGCAGGAAGTACATCATGGACACGCCCGGTATCTCGACCGGATACTGGAAGGCGAGGAACAGGCCCTCCCGTGCCCGGATCTCCGGGTCCATGTCGAGCAGGTCCTGTCCCCGGAAGGTCACCGAGCCGGCATCGACGCTGTAGCCGTCGCGACCGGCAAGCACCGCCGCGAGCGTGCTCTTTCCGGAGCCGTTGGGCCCCATGACGGCGTGCACGGTCCCCGCCTCTACGTCGAGATCGATCCCGCGCAGAATGCGCTTGCCGTCCACGCTGGCGTGGAGGTTGCTGATCCGCAGCATGATTCCTGGCCCTCTCCTGCCCGCCGCCGGCCGGTCAGCCGACGCTTCCTTCCAGGCTGACGCTCAGCAGCTTCTGCGCCTCTACCGCAAACTCCATAGGAAGCTCTCGGAAGACCTCCTTGCAGAAGCCGTTCACGATCATCGAGACCGCATCTTCGGTCTCGATGCCGCGCTGGTTGAGGTAGAAGATCTGGTCCTCCCCGATCTTCGAGGTAGTCGCCTCATGCTCGACCTGGGCCGACTTGTTGCGAACTTCCAGATACGGGAAGGTGTGCGCGCCGCAGCGGTCTCCCATCAGCATCGAGTCGCACTGGGAGAAGTTCCGCGCGCCCTCCGCCCTGGGCATGATCTTGACCAGGCCGCGGTAGGAATTGTTGGACAGGCCGGCTGAGATGCCCTTCGAGATGATCGTCGAGGACGTGTTCCTGCCGATGTGGATCATCTTCGTGCCAGTGTCCGCCTGCTGGTGGTTGTTGGTGACCGCGACCGAGTAGAACTCCCCCGTGGAGCCGTCCCCGATGAGGATGCAGCTGGGGTACTTCCAGGTGATGGCCGAGCCGGTCTCGACCTGCGTCCAGGAGATCTTGGACCGCCTGCCCCGGCAGGCCCCGCGCTTCGTGACGAAGTTGTAGATGCCGCCGTTGCCGTCCTTGTCCCCCGGGTACCAGTTCTGCACGGTCGAGTACTTGATGCGGGCGTCGTCGAGCGCGACCAGCTCGACCACCGCCGCGTGCAGTTGGTTCTCGTCGCGCATGGGCGCCGTGCAGCCCTCGAGGTAGCTGACGTGGGAGCCCTCCTCGGCCACGATCAGCGTGCGCTCGAACTGGCCCGTGTTCATGGCATTGATCCGGAAGTACGTCGACAGCTCCATCGGGCAGGTCACCCCCTTGGGGATGAACACGAACGAGCCGTCGGAGAAGACGGCCGAGTTCAACGCCGCGAAGAAGTTGTCCGACGGCGGCACGACAGATCCCAAGTAGCGCCGCACCAAGTCCGGGTGCTCCTGAACGGCCTCGGAGATGGGCATGAAGATCACTCCCGCCTCTGCCAGCTTTTCCCGGAATGTCGTCGCCACTGACACGCTGTCAAAGACCGCGTCCACTGCAACGCCGGCGAGGATGGCACGCTCTTCCAACGGAATCCCGAGCTTCTCGTAGGTGGCCAGCAGCTCGGGGTCAACCTCGTCGAGGCTCTTCGGCTTGTCTTCTGCGCTCTTGGGTGCCGCGTAGTACGAGATCGCTTGGTAGTCGATGGGCGGGTAGTGCACGTTCGGCCAGGTCGGCTCTTTCATGCCCTGCCAGTACCGGAAGGCCTTCAGCCTCCAGTCCAGCAGCCACTGCGGCTCTCCCTTCTTGGCCGATATGAAGCGCACGGTGTCCTCATTGAGGCCGGGAGGGAGCGTGTCCTGCTCGATGTCGGTGACAAAACCGTACTTGTACTCCTGGGACGCGAGGCCCTCGAGTGGGTCGACTGCAGTGCTCATGGTGTATTGCGTTCCGGGCCGCCGCCACGCGGCAACCAATCTGTACTTGTAAGTATACATTGGCCGATCCGCGGGCCGCAAGAAGCGCAGGCGGGCCCGAACTACCGCCGGAGACGCCGCTCAGTGGGCGTAGTAGCCTGGCCGTGTGCGGACCCGCGCGGAGCCCGGCAGAGCCCGCACGCGGATGCCGCGCCAAGAGCCGTCGAACTCTTGGTTCGTCGGATAGTAGCCGAGCGTGTACACGCTGCGCAGCTCCTCGGCCACTTCCGCGTAGACATGGTCCAGGTCGCGTATGGACCGGGCCGAGAACAGCCGACCGCCGGTCGCATCCGCAAGCTTGCGCATGCGCTCCCGGGCCCGGTCCGTCGACTGACGCTGGCGCTCCTTCCAGCTGCGCTCGACTCGCACTCCGAACTCCTCCGGTTCTAGGAAGATCGGATAGATCGCGCCGTTGATCTCGGCCACGGCCCGGAAAAGGTCGTCGAAGGGGACGGTCGACGGCACTGAGCGGCTGCGCCGCGGAAGCAGGTCGTTGTCCATTCCGTCGCTGATCACGATGACAGCGTTCCGCTCCCAGCGCCGTTTGGCCAGTTCTTGGGCATACGAGAGCACGATGGCGTCGTAGAGGGGGGTTCCGCCCGAGAGCCTCGGGATGCGGCTGATGGCCCGCAGGAGCGCGTCGCGGTCCGCGGTGAGGGGGCTGACCACCTGCAGGAAGGCGTCGGAGAGCACGTAGATCGCGACCTGATCCCCAGGCCGGGCAGTCCCGACGAACTGACGGGCGGCCTCCAGCACTGCACTCCGGTCCACGAGCGTGCTGGTGCTGCAGTCGAGCAAGAGCACCAGATTGAAGGCCGACTCGTTGTCCTGGATAATCCCGATTTCCTGGCGCTCGCCTTCCTCGAAAATCTGGAAGTCCTCCGTGCGCAGGCCCAGTACAGGGTGTCCCTGTCCGTCGACAACTGAGGCGGTGAGCTGCACGAGGCGCACGTCCGACCGGAAGCTCGCAGTGCCTCGGGGTTCGGGCTCGCTGGCCGACGCCGGCGTCCCTTGTGCATCACTACGCTCAGTGAGGCGCATGGCAGTCCGGCGACGCAGCATGTTCTCCAGCGCCTCGGGTGCCTGCCAGTGCATCCGAACCGGGGAATCCTCCGGAAGCGGCCCCTCTGTGAGTTCCATGGAATCGGGGTGGCGGCCCCGTACCTGCACCGATCCGTAAAGCTGCACATGGGCCGGCCGAACGTCCTCGAGCGTCCAACTGGCCCCCTGCGAGGGGCTATCCTTCGGTGCGGCGAGCGATGCCCGCAAGTGCAGCGGTATCGAGAGTCGTCTGGGACGGTATCCCAGCCGGGCATCCAGCCGGACGGCCCGCCACGGCATCGCCAACTCTATCCGGCCCACCATCGTCCTCACATCGGCACGGCGGAGAAGCCCCTCTAGGGCGATCGGCCCGTCGATCGTCTCGACTTCCAGCCGGTGCCCGTACGGCAGGTCGACCTCCAGGTCGATCGGGGACCCGTCGTCCGGGACTGCTCGGATGCGCGTCTTCAGACCGAGCCGGGTGGTTTCCGTATCGCCGTCGCGCACGGGCCTGGCAGGCGAGCTGCGCCTGAGGCGGACTCTCTCGGTGTTAGCGACCCGGACCGTCACGCCGCCGGTGCGGTTCTCCACCCTTAGGACCGGCTCCACGACGGACTCGGAGTCGGCCCACCACGGATCCCGCTCAAAGTCGATTGGCTCCAGCTCTTCGGTGTCGGTGCCAGTGACCACGATGTTGTTCGTAATGGAGCGTACGCCGGCCACTGTTCGGGCCTGCTCCTCCACGACGCGCCGCTCCCGCTGCTGCTCCACCTCCCCTTCGAGCGTCAGGTGGCTGTCTTCGACCACGATGTGCACGGGTTCCAGCAGGACCATCTGGGTGTCGCCGGCCGCCCGGCGCAGGCGCTGGGCGAAGCCGCCCTCGCGCCTTTGGTAGCGGCGCATCTCCGGGTGACCGTAAATCCGCCAGTAGGCGTTCATGCGGATGCCGATGTCATCGCCCGAACGCGACAGAATGCGCAGTTCGTTTACGACGGAGTCGACCGCTTCCAGCGCTCCGACCGAGCGTTCGATCGAGGCCCGCAGGCTGGGCCGGGTCACTGCCCCGGTCAGGATCACGGCGCTCCCGTCCAGCCGAAACGTCACCCAGTCGTAGATCCGGATCTGCCGCTGTCCCGCGATCAGCTGGCGCACCTGCTCCACCAGGCGCTGCTCCCGATCCAGTGCGGCAGATGGCATCCCCGCCATTACCGCCAGCGACGCGGCGGCGGCGAGAGCCGCTGCGGCCGGTCTGAGCACGAATTGATGGTAGCGGATTCCGGCGGAATCCGTCCCCTATCGGAAGGCTGTGCCCAGTTTCCTGAAGAATCCCCGGTCGCTCGGACGCTCTGCGTCGAGTTCCTCGGAGAGCCGCTCGAAGAGCTCGCGCTGCTTCGACGTCAGTCGCTTGGGGACCGTCACGGCGATATGCGCGTACAGGTCGCCCCGCCCACTGTGGCGCAAGCGCGTAACGCCCCGCCCGCGAAGGCGAAGGCGGTGTCCGTGCTGTGTGCCCGGCCGGACCGTAACGGTCTCGTCGCCCTCCAGCGTCTGGACGGTCACGTCAGCCCCGAGCGCCGCTTGTGCGATGTTGATCGGCACGACGCAGTGCAGGTCCACGCCGTCCCGCTCAAAGACCTCGTGAGGGCGCACGTTGAGCGACACGTACAAGTCACCTCTGGGGCCGCCGTTCGTTCCGGCGTTACCCTCTCCGACGAGCCGTAGCTGAGTGCCCTCTTCCACTCCCGGGGGAATCTGGACGGTGCGCCGTCGTTGCACGGATTGCATGCCCCTCCCGGCGCATTCGGGGCAGGGGTTGCGGATGACTTGGCCGCGTCCCCGGCAACTTGGGCACGTGCGGCTGAGCGAGAAGAACCCTTGGTGCGTCTCGATCTGTCCCCTGCCACCGCATCGCTCGCAGCGCGTGGGTCCCGTCCCCGGTGCCGCACCGCCTCCGCCGCAGCGTTCGCAGCGCTCAAGCCGGGGAATCCGGATCTCGCGGGAGGCCCCGAACACCGCGTCTTCGAAGCTGACCTCGAGCTCGAACTGCAGGTCCTCGCCCCGCCGGCCGGCGGAACGTCTGCGGGCCGTCCCAAACAGGTCGCCGAAAATGTCGCCGAAGATATCCGTGAAGTTCCCCTGCCCGAAGCCCTCCGCGGAATTGAGGCCAGCGTGGCCGAAGCGGTCGTAGCGCTGGCGCTTCTCAGGGTCGCTGAGGACGCTGTAGGCCTCCGAGGCTTCCTTGAACTTCTCCTCGGCCTCCTTGGAACCCGGATTGCGGTCCGGGTGGTGTTTCATGGCGAGCTTGCGGTACGCCCGCTTGCACTCGGCCTCGCTGGCTCCGCGCGGCACGCCGAGCACCTCGTAGTAGTCGCGCTTCTCCAACACCGTAGCCCGCCCCAGCGAATCCTTCAGGCCTACCCTTGGACGGCCACCTTCACCATCGATGCTCGCAGCAGGCGGCCCTTGAACAGGTAGCCCTTCATATAGACCTCAAGGATCTGCAGGTCTGCCTGTCCCTCACCAGCCGGCGCGCGGTCCACCGCGCAATGCACGCTTGGGTCGAACGTGTCGTGCTGTCCGACCTCCTCCAGGCCTGCCCGCCGGAAGACTTCGAACATTCTCCTGTGAATTAACTCAAGGCCTTCTCGGACCTCCTTGGAAACACCATCTGCGCCGATCGCCCGCTCGAAATCGTCCGCGATCGGGAGTAGTGCCTCGATGGTCTCCGCGGCCGCAAAGCGCACGACTTCCCGCTTCTCCCGCTCCAGCCGCTTACGAATGTTCTCGAAGTCCGCCTGCGCCCGCAACAGCCTGTCACGCAGCTGCTCGCACTCTTCAAGCGCTGCGTCGCGCTGGGCCTCCAGCTCGGCGGGATCAGGCCCGTTCTCGTCCGCTGTGTCAGCGGTATCGGGCCCGGCCTCGGGTTCTTCCGGCCGCGCGTCGCCCGCGCCCGCTTCCGGCTCGTTCTCCCCGATCTCCCTGCTTTCTGGCATCGCCGTCGTACAAACCTCAGCCTAGATCCAATCCTAGCAAAGGGCCTTCCATGCCAATTCGACCCGGATGAACACTCCTGCGGGCCTCGTTCCGGGACTGTCGGTCACTCCTCCTCGTCTTCTTCGACGCCAGTGAACGGCTCAGCGAGGCCCTGCTCTCCGAACGCCCGGATTACCGGGGAGGTGTCCCCCGTGTCTAGGGCGCTTTGGTAGTGGCCGACGGCAAGCTCGCGGTTTCCCAGCACGTCTTGTATGCGGCCCATGTATATGTGCGACATGGCTTGGATCCGCGTGTCCCCGCCGTCCTCGCTGGCCGCCGCAAAGTGTTCGAGTGCCAAGTCCGGATCCGCTTCGTCGAGCGCGATCCGGCCTAGCCCGTAGCTGGCCTGGAACCGACCGGAGCCGCCCTCTAGGACTACCCGTTGATAGATATCGCGCGCCTGCGCGAGCTCATTCAGCTGCAGCAGCCCCTCGGCCCGCGATAGCAGACGCTCGGTCTCGGAAACCTGTGGCCGGGCAGCCTGCCTTGGCCGGGGGCGGGCAGGGGCTTGGCGCTCGGCGAACTTTACCTGCTGGATCCTTGCCATCTCCTGGCGGACGTTGATGTCGCCAACGAGGGTCTCGTAGTACTTTCGGAAGGTCTCGGGCTGCGATTCGTACTCGGCTAGCTTCTCGAAGAAATACGGCGCGAGGATGAAGCCGTGTCTGGCATGTTCGGCGATACGCCCAAGCTTGCGATCCTCCGCTTCGTACCGCATGCGCGTCTGAACGGCGTGTGCTAGGGACTTGGTCAGCAGCAGCTGGAAGTTGGACTTGTAGGAGTCGTCCAAGGCAGGCGCATAGATGGCCATGCGGGAGAGCTGCTCCTTTCTTGCCACCAGCTCCGCATGGCGGATGGACATCCGGTCGAGGAGGTGCAGGAGGTAGGCCGCGCGAATCTCCTCGTCCCGGACCTGCGAAGAAGAGTGCACGACAATCTTCACGTCTCCGCCATAGGAGCGCATGTTGATGCTCCCCGGGGCTGCGAGAAGGTCGAAGTACACCCGGAAAGAGCGCACCTCTGGGCTTGAAGCGGGGATACGCAGGTAGCCGTTCGTCTCGAAGACCGTCTCGATGAGGGGCTCTTGGTACCGCAGCATGGCGTCCTCGTAGGCGCCCGCGTAGCGCTGCCACAGCCCTTCGACATCCGCCACCTCGTAGAACTCCCGCAGCAGCGATGAGAGCCCGCGGATGGGCCGCACATCGGTCGGCAGATCGGTGGGCACCTCCGCCTTGAGGTCGAAGAAGGGAGCCTCCCCACACATCAGCGCGAAGGAAATGTACTGCGACAAGTTGTGGTCTGGATTCGCCTGCTCGTGTTGCTTGTAGAACGTTCTCAGCCGCGAGCGCATACCCGGATCCATGGATTCCAGGTCGCGGCGGACAGCCTTGCGCACCGGGCTGTCGGCCTCTGCCGAGAGACCTTCGTCGTACCCTGCCACGTTGAGCGCCGCCATGACAGTGAACAGGCGCTCGTCTGCAACGAGCTGGTCTCCCGGCTGGGCGGCGGACCGCGCGACTAGGGCCAGCGTGGCCGCCGCCGCAAAGAATGCCCAGAATGTCCTGACAGTCACGATTCTCAGTGTAGGGAACGCTCCCGGCGGGTAAGGTAGGACCCGTTCCGGCAAGCCAGATCCCACGGGCCTGACCAATACAATGGTTCAATGTCTGCCGTGGCCCCGGCCGCGGCGATGGCTGAAAGCGGAGCCGCGCGCAATGCCCGCCCGAGCGAATGGCCCATTGCCGGCGACGCAGCCGACATCCGGAGACCTGTCTGCCTGGGGGCATGTCCAGTTGGCCAGGCACCCGCAGCGACCGCACTCGCTGGACTACTTCCAGCGCATCTTGGGTGGCTTTTCGGAGATCCACGGCGACCGAGCGTTCGGGGACGATCCGGCGATCGTGTGTGGATTCGGGTCTTTCCGGGGCCGCCAAGTGATGGCGATCGGCCAGCAGAAGGGCCGCAACACCGAGGAGAGGGTCCACAGGAACTTCGGCATGCCACGGCCGGAAGGCTACCGTAAGGCCCTGCGGTGCATGAAGCTGGCGGAGAAGTTCGCGCGACCGATCATTACCCTGCTGGACACGCCCGGGGCTTACCCGGGAAAGGACGCTGAGGAGCGAGGGCAAGCCGAAGCCATAGCGCGCAACCTGCACGAGATGGCCAGCCTGCAGGTTCCGCTGGTAGCCGTTTGCATTGGCGAGGGGGGCAGCGGAGGCGCTTTGGCCTTGGGCGTCGGTAACCGGGTCCTGATGCTGGAGAATGCCATCTACAGCGTGATCTCGCCCGAGAGCTGCGCAGCGATCGTTTGGCGAGACTCCGGCAAGGCCGAGCTGGCGGCGAATGCGCTCAAGCTGACCGCAAGCGACCTCAGCCAACTCGGGTTGGTCGACCGAATCGTCCCGGAGCCGCCCGGAGGGGCGCACGAGAACCTCGATGCGGCTGCCCAACTCCTCGCTGACGCCGTGGAGGGCGAACTGGAGGCGTTGACAGCGCTCTCAGCCGAGCAGCTGGTAGAGCAGCGCTACTCCAAGTTCCGGAAAATGGGCGCATTCTTTGAGGAGGCGGTGTCGGCGGACGGCTGATACGTCTGCTGGAAAGGACTCAGAACATCGGCCTGTAGCAGGTTTGCGAGCCACCTGTCCGGCACCTAGAGGGGAAGCTCTGGGAGTTGCGGGCCAAGTCCCGAGACGGCAGCGCACCGCGGCACTCACCTAATCGCGACAGGGCGGTGTGTTGTGGTGCTCCACTTGTTCGCCAAGATTTGATGGAGGACGTCTCGGAAGGCGACGGCAACGGCCACAGAGTGAATGAAGACGGTTAGAACATGCCGAAGTTGAAGAGTATCAAGGAGCGCTTCACGAAGGACCCAGCGTTCCGCGAGGAGCCTGCGAGGGCTGACGAATAGCTCGCCTTGTTTGAGGAGATGGTGCGTGCCCGTACAGCGGCAAAGAAGACAAGATCGGACCTGGAGGCCCGAATGGGCACAACACAATCGGAGATAGCACGGCTGGCGGGATGCAGGCTGTCGCCATCGGTCAGCACACTGCAACGTAATGCCGAAGCAAGAGGAACACGACTGACGTTCGGATTCGGACCCACTGACGGTTGACGGACCAGCGGGGCACTGTGCAGGACTGTCAAATGCCGGTACAAGGGCAATCGCCGCGAGAGTTGGGATCGATGCGTTGCTCGCGGACACTCGCCTTTCTGCTGGCCATCCCCGTGCTCGGTCAAGAGGCCGTCAGCGATCCATGGGCACGTGTCCGCTCCATCCCTCCCGGCACCCGGATGGAGATCTCCCCGCCGGGAGAAGGGACCGTCAAAGGGCGTTTCGATTCGCTGACATATGGCTCGATCGCCCTACGCAGCACGCGTTCCGCAATACGGTCCGTCCAACGGTCCTCGGTCGAGCGGGTTCGCGTCCGGATTCCGATCACGGAGCGCGAGGCAGGCTGGATCGTTTCGGCGGGCATCGCGGGCTTCATGCTCGGTCCGTTCCCGTACTTGACTCCGGGCACTGCCTCCCCTTGGGCCCGTGGCGAACGCAACGTCTTCCTGCTCGTCGTGGCGGCCGTCACAGTTCCGGCCTCACTTCTGGTCCTTCACATGACGCGCTGGAAAGTTGTATGTCGATTGCGGGCTTCCGGAACCGATTGATTTCCGCACCGTTGCGATTCCACAGACTTTGCTGATCGCCGGTTCCCGGGCAGCGGCAACATCCAAATCGTGAGTCCAAGTAAACGCTTCAATTGGAGGACGGGCGTTGCCAAGGCACATGACACGGCCCCACGCGCGACGGGATGCAGGGCGCCCTGACAACGTCAAGAGATGAATGCCGGCTGCACTAGGGGATGGGATGATTGAACAGCTGACGGCGTTGGTCAATTGCAGGGGCTGGGAGAAGCATAAGAGGGACGCGCTTGCCTTCGGCTTGGGAATCTCGCCCGGTGCGAGGAGGGGCGACGCAACGCTATGCGACGAACATGCAGGCTTCACCGCGAACAAGATCCCGACCATTCCAAGGCTGGTTCGGAGAGGACTGCGCGCGGGCTTGGTGGGCCATGGGAATCTGATCTGGACGGTTGGGGACGACGGATGGATCTTCGAGGGAAGGCCGACGAACGTTGTGACCTCCGAGTATCACGGGTACCCCGTGCTCGAATGGGAATCGATCGCCCGTTTGGTCTACAAGCGGTATAGTCAGTGGGCTCGCACTTCGGGAAGCCGTCAGGATCGTCTTGCCTCTGTACAGTGCAGGATCAGGTACAGGTTCTGAAGCTATGACGGGGCTGAGAATTACCGTAAAGGATCTGGACGAGCCGTCTACAGCCGAGATTCGCCAGATTGGCATTCAGGCCGATGGGAGGTGGCTGTCCAAGCTGTACAGGTTCTCAAGCAATCGCGAGGACCAGTTCCTGCACGCTCCACCATCCCATCTGGCCTTCTGGGTTCTCGACAATTGGTGGAGGATCTTTCACGAGCCTGAACCCCCCGGCGCCGTCACTGCCGAGTGGCTCCTGGCGCACGAGATGTCCTCCATCGGAGGAGGCTACGCATGGCCTCCGATCAGATTGTGGGGCGAGGGAGACCAAGTCGGAATCCGAATGCGGCCGGAGTACTGTGACTCGCCGGCACCGGTGAGGTTCGAGGCGAGCCACATCGGTGTGATTCCGGCAGTCCATGTGGAAGCGGGCTTCGACGCTTTCCTGGACCGCGTGCGCGAACACGCCACGGATGACAGTGCAACGTTGCTCGATCTTCATCGGCAGGTCAGGAGAGAGAGGGGGGATCCGGGTATCGCGCTCTGGAGAACCGTCGAAGCCAAGCTTGGCTTCGATGTGGACGAAGCCCCAGCCGAACTCATGGGCCGTCTGGCCGAGCTTATCGATGAACTTGGCCAAGAGGCCGTCAGCGAAGCTTGCATTTCGCGACAGGGAATTGGCGTCGCACAGGCTCTTGAGAAGGGACTGAGGGCGGTTGGAGACTCTAGGACCAAGCTTGATCTGTCGACCGCGGTTGCTGCGGCTGAATCTCATCCTGCTGAGGACTCCAGCTCGTGTCTCGTACGCAGTGCCAGAACGCCTCCTTGGAAGCTAGCCGAAGATGTAGCCGGCCGATTGCGCGAAAGCCTCGCAGTTCCCGCGGGTCCGGTTCCAAATTGGCGCCTCCAGAATCTTGTCGGTGTGAGCGCCCACCACTTCTATCGCATCCGCAGCTTCCGCTCCATTCCCTATGGGGTCCGCCGTCGCGACTCCGCCCAAAGCACGAGCACGGTGGCCCTCCGAGCGAGTCGGCCTGCGGCAAAGCGGTTCGAGCTTTGCCGCGTGCTGGGTGACGCGATCTGGTCGGGGAATGACCGACTCGGGCTGATTTCCTCAGCGAATTCGGCTCGTCAGAAATTCCAACGAGCGTTCGCACAGAGTTTCTTGTGCCCGTTCAGGGATCTGCTTGACTACGTAGGGACCGATTCGCCGACACCGGACGACGTGACTGCTGCTGCTCACTGGTTTCGCGTTTCAGAGCGCGTGATTCAGACGACATTGGCGAACAAGGGCGTTATTGATCAGGAGCAGTTCGAGCAGATGGTCGCGGCGGGAGAGACGACTGACGCCCCGTTTGTACCCGCGTACGCTTGACAACTTCGCTGGGCTTTGTTGCGGAGGTTCGGTCTGCTCCCGAGTCAGGATCTTGATCTTCGCGGTCATCCGCTGCGGCCGTTGCTGGGGTCGCGACGGCATTGGGGGTACATTCCACCGGCTTGGACTACTGTGCCCTACGGGGCTCTTGAGGACCCGCTGGGCCGGCGTACGCGGAACGAGTGCCGGGTGAGGATGGGGCCCCGGTGATGCGGGTGACGGAAGCAACGGAACTGCAGCTAAGGGTCGTCCCCTCTGCCGCGTCCGATCCGGCACATAGTCGCTCTTCACCTGCGCGTCCTGCGAGGCCCTGCAAATCTCCCGCGGGTCGTCTCGCAGCGGCTGGTGTTCAATGGCTCGCTATCTTGGAGCGATCTACAGAAAAAGCGTGGCGGAGAGGGAGGGATTCGAACCCTCGTTAGGGTTGCCCCTAAACACGCTTTCCAAGCGTGCGCCTTAAGCCGCTCGGCCACCTCTCCGCATTGGCGAACCCGCCCGGGCAACCAGTTGCAGTCTCATTGTACGTTCCGCACGGTCGATTCGCCGGTCAGCCTACGACGGCAGCGCGCTGGCTCCGCCTAGCGAATCAGCGGGCGAGCGGGCGTTCTCCGGCTGCGCCGTAGAATGCGCTCTCAAGGATTCCCGCGGTTTGCGGCCCCGAGCGTTCTGACAGGTACGCGTCGAAAGCTCTGCGCACCAGCATGCGCGCATCGGGCCCGTACGGTGCCAGTCGCTGCTCGACCCACTCGGCCAGCCCCGAAGGACTGCCGGAGCCCGCCGCCAGTGCTGTGGCCCGGCGCTCGAACTCAGGCAAGAACCGGGAGCAGAAGTCGACCTTGTGGTGCAGTGGCACCAGATCCGAGATCTCGAACGCGTAGTCGGGCACGCTGACGTCGATCAGTTCCAGCATCCACGACAGGAAGCGGTTGGAGAAGGCCTTGACCTCCCGATCCACGGCGGCCCGGTGCTCCCGGAATTCCCCGTCCGAAGTGTCTGGGCCCAGAGGATCCGCCCCAAGTTCCAGATAGACCTTGTTCTTGGGCTCGGTCCCCGACGGACGGATCGTGGCGTTGATGCCTCCTTCGAACCGGAAGCTGATGAGGTTCCGCGAACTCCGGTCGGTCTCCGACAGGAATGGCCCGTGCAGTCCCTCGTCCCAGTAGTCATTTACCCGCTCCACCCTGCGGCCCGCGACCCGCGTCGGCGGATCGCTGCGCAGGAGGCGCTGCACCTCCCGGATGTTCGCCGCGCCGGCCGCCCCCTGCATGACCGTCGACCTAACGGTGTTCGCGTGGTAGCCGTAGCGCTTGTAGGTATCGATGAGGTAGTCGTGCACGGTTTCGCCCCGCTGGCCCAGATCGCATGCCAGATCCGCGAGCGCGACTGCAGCGCCCGCCGCGTCCTTGTCGCGCAGAGTCGGTGTGAGCATGAAGCCGTGGCTCTCCTCCGCCGCCACCACGAAGTCGTCGATGCTCGCTCGCACCTCCTTGTACCTTCCTGTCCGCTCCAGGCTGCCCAGCACCGCCGCGATGTACTTGAATCCCACCAAGAGGTCTCCGATCACCACGCCGCCTCGCGACTCGACTAGGCGCCGGATCAGGTCGGTTGTCACGACGGTCTTGATCGCCAGCGGTCGCGCAGGAAGGCGGCCCGAGGCTTCGAGGGCATCTAGCCGGAAGCGCGTGAGGATCGAGGCGATCTCGTTTCCGCTCAGGAATGCGTACTTAGTCCCGTCGCGGGAAGCGCCGCCGAGGCGGTCCGCGTCCGGGTCCGTAGCTAGAACCAGGTCAGCCCGCTCTTGACCGGCCAGATCGATGCCCATCTGCAGTGCCTCAGGAACCTCGGGATTCGGGCTCCGGAAGGTGACATTCCGAAAGTCGCTTCGGAACTCGCATTGCGGCTTGACGTAGAACAGGTCGCGGTTCTCTCGGAAGCCCATTCCCTCCAAGCAGCGTCCGGCCGTGTGGATCCCAGTCCCATGGAGGCCGGTGAACACGACCTTCGCCCCGCTAGGGCGCTTGCCGCTTCCCAAGGCAACGTTCATGTCGATGTAGGCTTGGCGCTCTGAGCCCGGGATCTCCCGCACGCGCCCCGCAGTCTCCCGGTCGTTCGAGGGGGCGCGCACCTCTCGAATCTCTTCCACGATGCATGCCAGTGCCTCGTCGTCGGGCGGGATCTCTTGGCCTCCCTCCGCGTTGTAGAACTTGCTCCCGTTGTCATCGGGGTGGTTGTGAGAGGCGCTGACGTTGATCCCGCCGTGGGCCTCAAGGCGGCGGATGAGGAACGACAGTTCAGGGGTCGAAACGTACTCCCCGCTGGAGTCGGGCAATGCCCAGACTTCCACTCCGGCATCGGTGTAGACGTCCGTTGCGATGTGCGCAAAGTCGCGCGAACTCATGCCCAGCACCGGGTTCGGGACGTCCCTTGGGTAGGTCCCGCGCAGGTCATGGAATGCCCGGACATCGCATGCCACCACGACTCGCAGCTGTCCCTCTCCCGGGTAGCGTTCCCGCAAGTACTGGACGTGGCCTTGGACGGACGAAGCGACTGTGTACGGGTTGATGCGGTTCGGGCCGATGCCCACCGGCCCTCTGCGGCCGCCAGTGCCAAATGGGATCGTCTGGTAGAAGCTGTCCGCGAGGAGGTCCGCGTCGCCGGTCTCGACCATCCACCGCAGCAATGGCGCGTAGTCCCACGGGTCGGACAGGCCGGCGAACTTGTCGATCGTAAGCCAGTCGGCGAGGCGCTCCAGAGCGGCGGCCTTGATCTTGGCGGGGAGGTTCGCCGGTGCGAGCTTGCGCTGCGCGGCACTGAGCAGGGCTTCTTGTCCTGGGTTCATGATTCGGAAACGTACTCGGTCGCGGGCTCTAGGTCCTCTGGTCGGCCGACGTCGCGCCAAAAGCCCGGCACCGCGAAGTGACGCACGGTTTGGCCCGACCGGAGGGCTGCCGAAATGGCGTCGGTCAGGTCGTACTCTCCCCTTGCAGAACGCCGGAGCTTGGCCAGATCGGCAAAGACCCGTTCGGTGAACAGGTACACCCCGGCGCACAGGAAGTTCGTGGTCGAGGTGCCCTTCGGGGGCTTCTCCACGATCCGGACGACGCGCCGGCCCCGGACGTACACGGCCCCCCCACGGTACGGATCCTCGACGCGCGTTAGGGCTAGGACCATGTCCGCGCCCATCCCAAGCCGGATCAGCTCCCGGTAGACCTGAGGGTCAACAATGATGTCGCCGAACGTCATCAAGAACGGGCCGCCTCTGGCGAACTCCCGCGCCAGCAGCAGGGCGCTTCCCGTCCCGTCGGGAGTTGCTTGGACGACATAGTGCAGGTCCAAGCTCTGCGGTGGATGCGCAGCGAAGTAGTCGCGGATTACTTCTCGGCGATAGCCGACCACTAGACAGGCCTCGCGCACGCCGGCTGCCGCCAGCCGCTCCAGCTGGTGGTCCAGCATTGGACGCCCGGCCAGCGGAAGCATGGGCTTCGGGCAGTCTTGGGTTAGACCCTTCATGCGGGTGCCACGGCCCGCCGCCAACACGACCGCCTTCATGGGATCCGCGGCGGCTCAACGCCCGGGCGCCCGCCGAGACTTCAATCCTATCGAACGGCCGATGCCGGTCCGGCGTCGCCCGGCGCTGCTCCTGCGTACAGGTTCCGGCCGGCCACCAGCGCGGCCATCTTGCGGTCCGCCACGGAGCGGGACAGCATCCAGAAGCCGCAGTCGGGATTGACGAATCGTATGCGGTCGGCTCCCATCACGCTCGCCGCGCGCTCGATCCGGGATGCAACCGACTCCGCGCTCTCGACTTCGTTGTCCTTGATGTCGATGACTCCCAGGCCAATGCTGATGTGCGGGTCCAGCTCGCCGCGTAGCAATTCCAGCTCGCCTTGCCCCCGGCGCGCCATCTCGAGCAGGACGAAGTCACAGCGGAGCGCGTTGAGGTACGAAACCAGATTCCGCCACACGCCCGACTGGATGGTCTGGCCCCCGTAGTTCCCGAAGCACAGGTGGACGCCCTTCCTAGTAGAGATTCCGTCGAGGACATGATTCATCGCCTCGACCGCCCAGCGGGCCTCGTGCGGATGGCCCGTGATGTTGGCCTCGTCAAGTTGGATCACGTCGGCCGACACTCGCTCCAGTTGCCTCCGCAGGACGTTTGCCACGGCCATGGCCAGTTCCTCACGGTCGCCGTAGAAGCGGTCGGTGAGCGTCTTAGTCAGCATGTGCGGCCCGGTGCAGGTGAACTTGAGCGGCTTCGTTGCGAGATCCTGGACCAACTCGAAGTCCGCCCGCAAGTTCAGCGTTCCGTCGCCGACGGCCCCTGTGACTACGCCGGCAGGAGCCGTCCGGAACGACATCCCCTCGTCAGACCGAAACATGTCGATGTCCGTTATCGAGTACTGGGTCCGGACACCCGAGAACTGACCTACGAAGTAGTCGATCATCCCGTTGGTCTCTGGGTGCGAGGGGTCAAACCGGTTCAGCTCCCCGTCGGCCACCACATCAATGCCGAGGCGTTCCTGCGTGTGCAGCACGACTGCCACTGCGTCGCGGAGGGTCTGTCGGGAGGTGTCCCCGTAGAGCCACTGGGGAATCGGATAGCTGCCCACAACAGTGGTCTCGGGAGTCATAGGGGAGATTATAGGTTTCGGTCTTCGGACGGATCCGTTTGCCCTGGCCGGGGAGAAGCGGTGCGCCGTAGCTGCCCACACGCCGCGAAGATGTCGCGGCCCTTTGGCGTGCGCACAAAGCACGGTACGCGCCGGTGCACGATCGACCGGAACGCCGCTACCCGGCTATCGTACGGCGTGGCGAACTCGATACCGGGGCCGGGGTTGAGGGCGATCAGGTTCACCTTGCATTTCAGCCCCGCCAGCAGGCCAACCACCCTGCGCGCGTCTGTGTCCGAGTCGTTCACGTCCCTAAGCAACACGTACTCGAAGGTCAATCGCTCCCAGCGGCGCAGAGGATAGCTGCGGCACGCGTCAAGCAGTGCGTCCAACGGGTACTTCGAGGAGATCGGCATTATCTCCGCCCGCTGCCTCTGGCTGGACGCGTTGAGCGAGATGGCTAGCTTTCCCCGGACAGCACTGGCTCCGAATTCGGCGATCTTGGGGACGATTCCGGATGTCGAGACCGTGATCCGCCGCTGCGGTATGCCGACGGCCGCGGGATCCGCGAGCAGGCGCGTGGCCTTCATGACCGGGCCAAGGTTCAGCAGCGGCTCGCCCATGCCCATCATCACCACGTTGACCGGACGCCGGCGCGGCTCGAGACCCCTGTCCCCCGCGATGGCGAGGACTTGGCCTACGATTTCCCCGGCCGTGAGGTTGCGCTCTAGGCCCATCAGGGCCGTCAGGCAGAATCGGCAGTCGACGGCACATCCGGCCTGACTGGAAATGCAGAGCGTGTCCCTGGCCCGTTCCGGGATGAACACGCACTCCACCGTCCGGCCGTCCTCGAGCCCAACTAGGTAGCGAACCGTACCGTCCGTCGACGTGTGCCTCTGGCGCACGTCGGGAAGGCCCGAGCCACAATCGCGCAGCAGCCCGTTCCGCAGCGCCAGCGGAAGCGTCGAGATTTCCGAGACCCTGCCAGCGTGATCCCGGTACAGCCCGCGATATAGCTGGCGGGCCCGGTAGGGGGGCTCGCCCGCGTCCCGGACCAATGCCATCAGCTCGCCCAAGTCCAGACCGACCAGCGGCCGGGGGGCACCGTCGACTTGGGCTGTTGGTGTCTCCATCGCGACTGTGGCCGGGGCCTGGCCTCAGGTCGGCAGCATTACCAGCCGGACCTGTTCCCCGTCGATCGCAAAGGCCTGCTCGTACGTGCCCGGACCAGCCGGTGCATCGTCCATCAGGCTGGTGCACAGGGTCTCTTCCATCAGGTGCCCTCGATTGTCGGCCACGATCCGTCGGATGCGCTCGGTTCCGTCTACGTACAGCGCAATCCGCCGCGTGTACTCGATGTCCGCAGACTTGCGCAGGTTCTGGACGCGGTGCAGCAGTTCCCTGTAGAGCCCCTCGTCACGCAGCTCCGGGTCCAGAGCCGTTCCCAGCACGACGACCATCGCAGAGTCTCCCGCCGCGGCGAACTTCCGCTGCGCCTCGACGGTGACCTGCACGTCCTCACGGTCCAGCGTGACATCCTCACCGTCAAAGTCGATCGTCGCGCTGCCGGTCTCCAGTAGGCGGGACCGCAACCCCGCTGCGTCGAGGCCCGCAAACACCTGCTTGGCGCGCTTCATCTTCCTTCCTAGGCGCGGTCCGAGCCGGCGGAAGTTTGGCTTGACCGAGTAGCGTACGTGGGCCTCCGAGGCTTGCAAGAAGCAGGTTTCTTTGACGTTCAGCTCGTCCTCGATCAGTCCCGAGTAGGGCCGGACCCGATCTTGCAGGTCGGGGTCCGCGATGACCACTTCCGCCCGACGCAGCGGCTGGCGGACCTTCAGTTGGTGGTCAGTCCGGACCCGCAGTCCCAGCGAGACGATCCGTCGAACGGCGGTCATCTCTTCGGAGAGCCCCTCATCCTCTCGTCCACGGCTACGGGGCAGGTCGCACAGATGGACGCTCATCGGCCCGTCCACCCCCGCGTCGCGGACGATGTTCTGGTAGATTTCCTCGGCCATGAATGGCGTAAAGGAGGCGCTCAGTTTGACCACCGCAACTAGGCACTCGTAGAGGGTCGCGTGGGCGTCCACCTTGTCCTCGTCGATTGCGCCCTTCCAGAACCGCCCCCGGCTGCGCCGCACGTACCAGTTCGACAGACCGTCTACAAAACGGGTCAGCTCACCAGCCGCCTCGAACGCGAGGAACGAGTCCATGTGCTTGCGGAAGCGCCCGGCCAGAATGTCCAATTCGGACAGGATCCAGCGGTCCAGCAGAGCACGCTGCGAGGCGGGGCGTCCGGGCATCGCGACCGGATCGAAGCCGTCGATGTCCGCATAGATCGTGAAGAACGAGTAGACGTTGCGCAGCTTGAGGGGGAACTCCTTCTGGATCGCTCGCACGTTGGCCAGCGAATGGCGTGTCGGCGACCACGGCGGGTTGCCGGCGAGGAAGAACCACCGAAACGCGTCGGCGCCTGGTGCCGGAGAGGGCACGTCGAGCGTGACCTTGCTCTCGGCCGGCAGCCGCGGCACGTCGATCGGGGCCGTGCGGCCAGGGGCCGCCAAGGCTCCAAGCTCCCGCCGATCGCCCGCGGACAGCAGCGCCGACCGGCGCGGCACGGACTTGGATGGCTGCACCCTCACTCGTGCGGACGTTCCGGAGAAGCCCGAGACGGTCACTGCGTCGCCGGCATTGAGGTCCAGAGCCCGCAGGTCGTGCGGCGAGATCCGCATCTGTCCTGCGCGGGGGCCATTCTGGCCTGCCTTGCCGTCTAGCACCGCGAAGTCTTGGGCGACGCGGTCGAAGATCACCTCCGGCGGCGTGTAGTTGCCCAAGGACTTGGACTCCTTCTTGCCGGAGGGATCCGCAACGTGCCCCAAGACGATGCAATTCCGGAACGGGTGGGGATACTCGGGCGCCGGGATCCCCAGTTCGCGCCCCCACTCCTCGTCAAACACTAACGTCGAGACCATCAGCTGCGAGTAGAACCAGCCGCGGGTCTGGTCGATCGCTTCGGTGATGTAGTCGGCCGGAAAGCGGGACTCGAACTCTTCCCGCCCTTGGTGCGGGTAGCCGAACTGGGCGAAGGGCATGCACCCGGAGTCGAACCAGCAGTCGATGACCTCCGGCACACGCCGGTAGACGCCCGGCTCGCCTGGCTCCGTCCACGTCACCTCGTCGACCCACGGCTTGTGGACCATCAGGTCGTCGGGGAGCGAAGGATCTGAGCGCTGCTCGCGGTGGAAGTGGTCGAATGCGGACGGGTTTTTGGCGAGGATCTCCGCGCACGACGCCGGCACTTGTACCGCTCCGGTGGTGTCGTTGACCCACACGTTCAGCGGTGTTCCCCAGTAGCGCTCGCGGGACAGCGCCCAGTCGATGTTGTTGCGCAGGAAGTCGCCGAAGCGGCCTGTGCCGATGTGGGGGGGCAGCCAGTGGATCTTGTCGTTGTTGGCCAGCACCTCCCTGTTTCGCGCGGTCGTCCGCACGAACCAGGCTGGCCGTGCGTACTGGATCAGCGGGTCGTCGTCCGCGCGCCAGCAGAACGGGTACTCGTGGCGGTAGGATTCGCGGTGGATCAGGGCACCGCTATCCGCGAGCATCCGGACCAGCTGCCGGTCAGCCTGCTTCACCCATTGCCCGGCCACCTCAGCGACGCTGGAGTCGAAGCGACCGTCCGGCCGCACGGGGCACAGCAGGGGCACGGCCTCCGGAGAATCGTACCGTCCGGCCAGCTCGCGGTGCAGGTCGTAGTCGACCTCGCCGAATGCCGGGGCTTGGTGCACAAGCCCTGTCCCGCTGTCCAGCGTGACGAAGTCCGCCGCGACAACCTTCCACAGGTACGGCTCCCGGCCGCCGTCCCGCAGCCTCCCCTCGGAGTTCCAGTGGCGCTGCTCGAAGTGGGCGAAGGGGGGCCGATAGCGTTTCCCGAGCAGCTCCGTGCCGGTCAGTATCTCTTCGACGTGCAGCGTCTGGCCGAGCTTCTGTTCGATCTCTGCCTTAAGGGCCGCGGCGAGGATGAGGCTCCTGTCACCGAGCCGAACCCGCGCGTAGTCGACGCCTGGTCTGACAGCCACGTACTGGTTGGCCGGCAACGTCCATGGAGTTGTCGTCCAGACCAGCAGCGAAGTCGCCGGCTCATCGGCAAGCGGTGCCGCCACGTAGACCGATGGGTCCGCGACGGTCTTGTAGCCAAGGCCCACCTCTCCAGCCGAGAGGGCCGTGCCCCCTTGCGGCCACCACCACACGACCTTGTGGCCGCGATACAGGAGCCCTTGGCGATACATGCGCGACAAGGCCCACCAGACGCTCTCGACGTACGACTTGTGGTATGTGACGTAGGCGTCGGGAAGGTCGACCCAGAAACCGACCCGACGCGTCATCTGCTCCCACTGTTCGGTGTACCGGAAGACCGAATCCATGCACTTGCGGATGAAGCGCTCGACCCCGTATTCCTCGATGGCTCTCTTGCCGTGGATCCCAAGCTCCTTCTCGACCTCAACCTCCACCGGCAGGCCATGGGTGTCCCAACCGGCCTTGCGCGGCACGTAGCGGCCGGCCATGGTGCGGTAGCGCAGGAAGACGTCCTTGAAGACCCTTGTCAGCACATGCCCGTTGTGGGGCAGGCCATTGGCCGTGGGAGGGCCCTCGTTGAAGATGAAGCGCTCTTTCCCCCGCCGAATCTCCAGGCTCTTCTCGAAGACCTTGTTCTCATCCCAGAACTCGCTCACCTCCCGCTCTACTGCCGGGAAATCGACGATGGGCTTGGCCCTCTTGAACCTGCGCGTGCTCATGGCAGCTTGCATGTCACCGACCTTCATAGTGTCTCTCACCTAGCTGCAACGGCAGGATCCGGGGCCGTCAGGGTGTACCGACGAACAGGCCTGCCAGCGGCTCTGCCGCTGTCACCAGCTGGGTCATTGGGCGCAGCCCGAGCAGCCAGACGACCGTGCGCAGCACAGACGGAACCGACACCAGCCCGGCGGGGGACGAACCGCGGCGCACTATCCCGCCCGCTGCGACCGCCCCCAGCTGGTATTCGGTGGGGATGACGAACAGGACGCTTCCGGAATACAGCGGGTGCTCCCGCAGCGCGTCGGCCAATTGGCCCAACTCCCTGTCCTGCGAGTCTGGTGATCCGGCGAGGCGGACGACTGCGAGATGCGGCAGTTCCGAGCCCGCTCTGACGCTGGAAATGAACGCGCTGGGAGGCGGCCCTCCACCGATGCCGTAGGGCACTGCGGCCAAGCCTGCCTGCTGCGCGTTCGACCACACCGTACCGGCGGCGGGAAGTGCCGCCCTGCCCGCTGCGGCAAGGGCACGGGCGGCCGCTCGATTGGCATGGACGGCGGGGCCAAGCTTCGTGAAGAAGTCTGACTCCATCCCGCCGGTCAGGACCGCCGTCTGCTCCAGCCGGCTCTTAGCCGTCGGCACGAATCCTTCCAACGATGCCCCGCGGGAGCGTAGATTGCGCCAAGACGGCCCGCGCGCGTCGCTGAGGACCAGCGTGACGTGGCGAACGCCGGTCGGCGCCGCTGCCGCTGCCGGAGCCTGTGCCGGGATGTTGGCCACCGCCGCAGCGGTCAGCATGTCGAGCTGCTCGGCTGTGAGGGGCGGCAGCACCCCGAGAAGGCCGCCACGTTCTCCGTCCCCTTTGCCGCTGAGGTAGGCCAGTCCTCCTCCCGGGAGGGGGGCCACGGCGCTAGGGAACCAACCCGTCGGTATCGCCCCCGCCGGTTCGGGCAGCGCCTCTTCGATATTGACGACCAACAGGATGTTGTTGCCCGAGTTGGCGACGTACAGCGTCCGGTTGTCGCGGTCCAGCGCTAGGGCAGTGGGCAGCGATCCGAGCGGGGAACCTGGGAGCGGGGCGACGCTGCGAGCGTCGAGGAATTCGAAGCGCGGCCCCTCGGCGATCCCAAGCGTCCACAGATTGTCCGCGTGGGCGCAGGCTACAAACAGGCGCGCGACGAATTCGCGTCCCTCGGCATCGTCCGGAGCCCGGGGGTCGCGCACCAGGCCTGGGACGATCCGGATGTCGGTGGGGTGTTCGCCAACCGGGACGCGTTCCACCATCCTCCGGTCGGACAAGCGGTAGAGGCCGAGAGAGGCCTCTCCCCAGTGACTGACCACCAGATGCTCCCGGTCCGGCGTCAGGCGAATTCGGTAAGGAGCCGCGCCGGTCGCGATCTCGCCGAGGACCAGTCCCGACTGCGTGTTGATGACAACGATCCGGTCCCGGAGTACGTCCAAGGCGTAGAGCAGACGCCCATCGCCGTCCAGCAGCACGTCCCCTATCAGCGAGTCGCACCTCCCGCGGCACGGGCTGCCCAGCGAGAACTCGCGGGCGTGGCGGAGCGCCCCATCGCCGAAGGAGAGCTCCCAGACACTCCCCCGGATTCCTCCGCCCACGTAGATCCTCTCTCCGGATGGATGGATCGCTAGGCCCAGCCATGCGTCCGCTAGTTCCGCTTGCCCGGTAAGCGCGTTGGTTTCGACGTCAATGGCGCTCAGCACAGGTGTCTCGTAGCCCGCCTGCAGCACCAGCAGGTAGCGGCCGTCATTGGACGGCTCTACGGCGATAGGCAGGCTCGCAGTGGCGAGCTGCTCTCCGGCGGGAGTCAGGCGCTGCCCCGTCGGCAGCAGGATGGATCCGTCAGGCTGTCGGCCAAGACGCGGCTCCCCGGCGCCCGCGAGCAGCCCGCACGCTAGCAGCCCGGCTGCGGTCAGGGTCGTTGGGCGATCAGCGCGGCTGTGGCTTCGTTCTCGCATGTCTCGCGGTAGAGGAGTTGACGGTATCCGCCGAACAGTTCAGCGAGCTCGTTCTCGACAAGAAGGTGGTCGGGATTCCGCGGGCCCGTGCCGAATTCCCGCTGCCTTAGCGTGAAGGTCTTGTAGATGACGATACCGCCCCGGCGGGTGGCGCGCCGGAGAGCCGGAATCAGCGGGCGGTGAAGGTAGTGGAAGACTGCCACCACGTCGAAGCACTCGCTACCCAGGTCAAACCCCGGAGCTTCAAGGTCCACGCAGCGCACTTCGACCGGCAGCCCGGCATCTTCGGCCCGCTCGCTGCAGATCCGCAGGCTCTGTGACGAGAAGTCCAGCGCCAGAGTGCGCAGGCCCCATCTGGCCAGCTCCAGCGAGTGCCGGCCGCTGCCGCAAGCGACGTCAACTGCCGTGCCGGACCCGGACGAGAACTTCGGCAAGAAAGCCCGGGCTTCACCCAAGAAAGGGTCGATCGCGGGCGGCCTGCCTGCCGCTAAGCGGTAGCGGGCGTCCCAAACGGATCGTGATGGCATCCGACCGTCTGCGTCGGACGGGCGGAGGGGTCGGCTAAGCGTTGAAAGAGCTGCCGCAGCCGCAGGTCGAGGTCACGTTGGGGTTGTCGAACTTGAACCCCGCCCCCTCCATGGTCTCTACGTAGTCAACCCTGCAGTTGTCGAGGTAGAGCAGGCTGGCCTGATCCACGAAAACCCGCAGGCCGTCATAGTTGTAGACCTTGTCGAGGGGCAGCTGGTTGTTCTCGAAGGCCATCGAGTATTGAAAGCCCGAGCATCCGCCACCCACCACGGACAGCCGCAGGCCCTTCGGCTTGGGTTGCTGCTGAGAAAGGATCTCGTTAACCTTCGAAACGGCGGTGTCGGTCATTTGGATCATGGCAGGTGTCCTCCTGAGAATTCTCTAGGAGTTCCAGTATAGCCGCCAATCGGGTCACTTCGCCGCGATGCGGAAGGCGATGAGCTTGGCGGGCTCGGCTGCGCCCCCCGTGGCGACCACCAGGTACTGCTGGCTGCCGGCGAGGAAGGTGATTGGCGTGGCGTTGTGGTGGCGCCCCGGGAGCGGGTGCTCCCAAAGCGTCTCGCCGGAAGATTTGTCGTAAGCCCGCAGGTACGAGCTCTCGGACCTGTAGCCGCGGTCGCCCGCGAAGAGCAGCGTGCGCGTCACGAGGATTCCCGCCGCGTTGGGATTGCCGAGCGGGGGCAGGTCAAGGCCCTTCAGCAGGGGGTGGCTACGCGGGCCGTTCCCGTGAGGTGCTTGCCAGGCGATCTCGCCCCGCTGCAGGTCATAAGCGGTCAGCGTGCCGTACGGCGGCTTCACGACCTGCAGCCCGTCAACGTTCGCTTGGAAGAACTTGTGCTCGAACTCGTATCCCCGCCGCTGCGGATCCGGCACTGGGCGCAGGCCTACGACTATGTACTGCCGACGTGACGAGACATACACGTAGGAAGTCTCCGGGTCGAATGCCGCTCCTCCCCAGTTTGCGCCGCCGCCCCAACCCGGGACTTGGACCGTCCCCTCAGATGACGGCGGCTCATACAGCGGTCCCAGCCGATGCGGTCGGACCGCAGCCAGCGCGCGGGCCCTGAGCTCGGGCGTGAAGTCGATCAGGTCATCCTCGCCCACACCTTGCATCTCGAAGGGAGGTGGCTTTGTCGGGAACGGCTGTGTTTCCGCCGCCTGCTCGAACTCGCTGGGCGGCACCTGCCGGTCTTCGACCGGCCAGACCGGCTCGCCGGTTCGGCGGTCGAGCACGAACAGGAATCCGGTCTTCGTGACCTGTGCAAGCGCCTTGATCGGGCGGCCCGACACTGTGATGTCGATCAGCGTCGGAGCTGCCGGCAGGTCCCAGTCCCAGATGTCATGGCGGATGGTCTGGTAGTGCCAGACCCGGTCGCCCGTCTTGGCGTCCAAGGCCACCACGCAGTTCGAGAACAGGTTGTCACCCTCACGGAATCCGCCGACGAAGTTGAATGTCGGACCGGTGACGGGCAGGTATACATGGCCCAGCTCCTCGTCCGAACTCATCGTCGACCAGACGTTGGTGTTGCCTGTCCAGCGCCACGAGTCCCCCTCCCACGTGTCGTTCCCGAATTCGCCCTCCTGTGGGATTGTGTGGAAGGTCCACAGCCGTTTGCCCGTGCGGATGTCGTAGCCGCGCACGTCCCCGACCGGCCAGTTCTCCTTCCAGTCCCGCCCCCCGCTGCGGACGTTGCGGCCGGGAGGGCCGTCGGCGATCTGATTGCCGACAACGGCCACGTCGCCGACGATCGTCGGGGGTGCACTGCAGTTCACCAGAGATCGGACGAGAGGGCGCCGAAGCCCCTGGGTGAGATCGACGCGGCCGTTGTCGCCGAAACTCTGCACAGGCTTGCCGTTGGCGGGATCGAGCGCCACCAGATAGCTGTCCCCTGTGCAGAGCAGAATCCGCTCATCGGTATCGTCTCGCCAATAGCCCAGCCCGCGCGTCGCGAATCCAAAGATTCCGGGCCGCCCCCAGTCGGCCGTACCTGGGTCGTAGGTCCACACCGTATCTCCGGTTGCGGCATCGATAGCGGCGACGCCGCTGAAGTTCGTGCGCACATACAGTCGGCCAGCAACCATCAGGGGCGTGGCCTTGAATCCGTCCGGATGCATCGCGCGCGGCACACTCCGCCCATCCCCTTCGCCTTCACGAACGTAGCGGTCGTTGTCGAACGCATCCCAGATCCAGGCGGTCTGAAGGTCGGACACGTTCGAAGCGGTGATGTGGGCCAGCGGGGAATACTTCGAGGCGGCCAGATCTCCGGAGTACTGGGGCCACTCGCCCTCCGCCGTGCTGTATTTCCCCCGGGTTTCGATCCAACGGCGCAACGCTGCCCGGTCGGGCACGGGATCGAAAAACGGACCGCGGTGGAAGGTGGTGGGCATCGCGACGCGGCCCGGATCCGGATCCCGGCCCGGCTGGTCGCCGGCGGCTGTTCTCGCGTCGGGGGATTCCGGAGAGTACTCGTGCAGCCAGGCCACGTCGACCCGGTCGGCGCCCCGCGTCGCCTTGCGCTCCATGAGCCAGTGGCCGCGCTCGTTCCAATTACGACCGCCACCCGCTTCCGAGTGGCAGAACAGGCAGTCCTGGGCGCCGAATTCACTCGCCTCCGGAAGGAACTCTGGGTTCGCAAGCCCAGGCGCAGCGAGGGCCAGCCCTGCTAGCAGCGCGCGCAGGTCGGTCATTTGATTTTCGCGGGCAGCATAGCAGCCGCCTGCCATCACCAGTGCTTGTCCCGGACCGCCATCAGCTCTGGGTACATCTCATCGTTGTCGCCGATTTCGGACTTCAGGCGCAGCAGTTCGGCCTTCAGGTTGGCGGCCACCTCTGTGTATGCGGGGTCGCCGTACACGTTCTTCACCTCCCGCGGATCGCTTCGCAGGTCGTACAGCTCCCATCCGGGCCGCGTATCGGCGCTCTTGGCGCCTGGGGCGTCTAGCGGCAGGCCGTAGAAGAAGACCAGCTTGAACTCCTTCGTTCGGACACCGTAGTGGGCCGGCACGTCGTGGTGCGCGTAGTTCATCCAGTAGCGGTAATACGTGGACTGCCTCCAGTCGGAAGGGTCCCCTCGCATAAGGAGGGGTCTGATGCTGCGCCCTTGCATGAATCCCGGAGGCTCGACTCCCGCCAGGCTCAGTATCGTCGGGCCCAGGTCGGTGTTGTTGACCAAGTGATCGTCGCGCGAGCCGGCTTCGACGGTGGCCGGATGGCGGACGATCAGGGGGATGCGCAGCGACTCTTCGTACATCCAGCGCTTGTCGATGTAGTCGTGCTCGCCCAGCATGAATCCCTGGTCCGAGGTGTAGAGCACGACTGTGTTGTCCAGCTCGCCCTCGCTCTCCAGGAACTCCAGCAGGCGGGCGACGCCGTCGTCGACTCCCCGGACGGTGCGCAGGTACTTCTTCAGGTAGCGCTGGTAGGCGGTCCGCATGTAGTCTTCGGCGGTCAAGGACGGATCCACGAACATGTGGTGCCCCATGTTGCGGCGCGTGTTGCGCTTGCCAATGGACGTGCCGGCTCCTCTCGTTGCATCCGAGCCGTGGTTGGGCACTCTCCACAGGCTTGGAGGCTCTGGAATCTCGGTATCTTCGTACAGGAAGTCGTAGCGCTCCGCATTCTCGAAGTTGTCGTGGGGCGCCTTGAAGTGGTGCATCAGGAAGAACGGCCGCTCCCTGTCCCGGCGCTTCAGCCAGTCGATGGAAACCTGCACGATCACGTCGGTGGAATGCGCGGAGTCGTAGCCCGAAAATCGCCTCGAATTGTCCGGCCAAGGCCGGCCCGTCCGGGACTCGCGCATGACGGGATTGAAGTACGATCCTTGGCCTGGCAAGACGCAGTAGTAGTCGAAGGCCGGCTCGCGCTTGAGGTGCCACTTACCGACCATGGCCGTCTGGTAGCCGGCCGCGCGGATCAGGTTGGCCACATGCTGGCGATCCGCCTCCAAATGCCCGCTGAGGGTGGTGACGCGGTTCGCGTGGCTGTATTGCCCTGTTAGCAGGGTCGCCCGACTCGGCGTGCAGATCGAGTTCGTGCAGAATGCGTTCTCGAACAGCATTCCCTCGGACGCCAGCTTGTCGAGCGCGGGCGTGGGGTCGAGCGGCGCCAGCCTCCCGCCGTAGGCGCCCAGTGCGTGCGCCGCATGGTCGTCCGACATCAGGAAGAGGATGTTCGGCTGGCTGGCCTCAATGGAGGCTCCCGCGAGGCCCAAGGCAAGCAGAAAGCGGATTGTCAGTCTAGGTCCGGTTCTCATCGCAGTCAGGTTAGCCCGTTGGGTTCTGCAACCCCCGAAGTGACGAGCCCGTTCCGCCCGTTCTCCCACTTCCAGCCGTGAGAAACATGGAAACATGTGGGATGAGCGGGGAAGCGACTTTGTGACCGGGTGCGGCTTCTAAATCGCGAATCGGATGGGTCAGCGTGTCCTCTGGCGGCACCACTCGGCTTCCTCCCCTGGGTCGGGAAGGATTCGGCCAGCCTCCATCGTCCACGAACCGGGGGCCTCGCTGATGAATCCGCTGACCATCTCCCGGGGCACGGCCGCGATTTGCGACACCCGGGTGAGAATCCCCTCAAGGATGTTCGCCTTCGTCTCCTCGGATCGCCCTGCCCGGTTGCCTCCTGCCACGAAGTAGGGAGTGTCATAGCGCACCTGCCCACTGCCGTGCGAGTCCGGGACGCTCTCCCCAGGCGACGAGTCCATTAAGGCGACCTGCACGAAGTTCCTAGGTGCGGTCGAGTTTCCGCAGTGCACGTCCGTAATGGCCACCGCTATTCGTTCGCGCTGCTCGTACGTCAGCGAATCCTTTGGTACTAGGCATCTGTAGAAGGGCATTGCGAGCGCTGCTCCGCGATCGGAGTGAACGAGATTATACAGCAGCTAACACTAGAGGCCGACCCCGAACAATCGGCACTGGTGGTTCGGACCGCTCTCGCGCCGATCGCCGCGAGCAGGGCCTCCACCTGCCCTGTGGGCGAGGTGTATGATGCCAGCAGCCGAACGTCGCGATGGCCGCTCGCATTCCAAAAGTGGCGGTCTGCGCCTTCATCGCCGCAGCAGGCCTTTCGGGAGACGACAGGGTCGAGTTCTTCGAGAACCGTGTGCGCCCTCTGCTGGCGACGAAGTGCTGGACTTGCCACTCTTCGCAATCGCAGCAAGGAGGACTCCGTCTGGACTCTCGGGAGGGAGTTCTGCGCGGTGGCAGCCGCGGGCCAGCCCTCATTCCCGGGAAACCGGCGGCGAGCCTGGTCGTGCAGGCGTTGCGCCACGAGGGGTTGCAGATGCCGCTTGGCGGGAAGCTGTCCGCGGAGGAGATCGCCGATGTCCAGGCGTGGATCTTAGACGGCGCGGTTTGGCCCTCGAGTGCGACCCGCGCTATCTCTGGCGCTAGCTCGCCCGATGGTCCAGCCACCCACTGGGCCTTCCGCCCGGTGACAGCCGCAGTGCCGCCTAGGTTCAGTGACGAATACGAAGGCTGGCTACTGAACGATGTGGACCGTTTCATTCTCGCCGGCCTGGAAACGAACGGACTGATCCCGGCGAATGAGGCCGACCGCCGCACACTGATACGCCGCATCTCGTTCGACCTGACCGGTTTGCCACCGCGGCCGGAGGACGTAGAGGCATTCGCCCGCAGCTCGGCTCCCAATGCCTACGAAGCTCTGGTGGAGCGGCTTCTAGGGTCGGAGACCTTTGGCGAACACTGGGCTCGACACTGGATGGACTGGGTGCGCTACTGCGAGTCCCACGGCAGTCAGGGAGACTTCACGCTGCCGTACGCTTGGCGGTACCGTGACTACCTCATTCGGGCCTTTAACGCAGACGTTCCGTACGACCAGATGCTGCGGGAATACTTGGCAGGCGACCTCCTTGAGGAGCCCCGCACCAACTCCGATGAGGGACTCAACGAATCCATGCACGGCACGGCCAACCTGCGCATGGTCGAGTATGGGTATGTCCCGGTAGACGCCCTCGACGACCAGGTCAAGGTTGTCGACAATCAGATCGATGTCCTGACCAAGGCGTTCCAAGGTCTCACCGTCTCGTGCGCCCGATGCCACGACCACAAGTTCGACCCGATCACGCAGGCTGACTTCTTCGCGTTGTACGGCATACTTGCCAGCAGCAGACCGGGAATCGTGACTGTCGACTCTCCTGAGCGGCTGCAACGGGGACGCACCAGTCTCGAGAGTCTGCGTGAGAAGTTGCGGGCGGAATTGTCCGTGGCCTGGACCGGCAGCTCTTGGTCAATCGCGTCCCTGCTGAAGGAGGTGGGAGTTCAGCTGGACTCGGACACTAATGGCGAAGAAGAGGGCACGGAATCCGAATCGGACAGCCCTCGTGTCGAAGCACTGGTGCAGCTGCTGCAGGGCGAGGACCTACCTGAAGACGACCCGTTGCGCGCTTGGCTCGAGCTACGCTCTCCAGGCGACAGGAGCGTGGGTGAGCGATGGCGTGAACTGGTCGCGACATGGTTTGACCGCTCGCGAGAGCGCCGCGAGGTCCGCAAGCGGGACTTCCGGACCGCTTGGGACCTGCGCCTGATTGAGGACGCCAGCCAGTGGTTCGGCAGCGGGCCCGGTCTGCACACCGAGCCGTCCGGCCATGGCGAATTCCGCGTGCACGCGGAGGGCGACCGCATCCTGTCAGGACTCCTCCCGGCAGGACTGCACAGTGGCCTGGACAGCCAGAAGTTCGGGGGGATCTTAGGCTCACCCCGCTTCCGCGTCTCCAGCGACTCCGTCAGCTTGCGAGTCTTCGGCCGCAACTTTGCGTCCGTGAAGCTGATCGTCGAGAACTACCCGATCGGCGACGGTGGCACCCATCCCATGAAGGAGCTGACAGCGGATGGGCAGCAGTGGATTCGCCTCGACAGTTCCTACCGCCGGGGACAGATGGCATATCTCCAGCTCCAAACCTTGGACGACCGGTCAAGGCCCTTCTGGTTCAATGCCCGCAGACCGGAGCGCAAGGCCAGCGAGGACGGTCGCTCTGCGTTTGGGATCACCGAAGTCGTCTTCCACGACACGGAAAGCACGCCGCCCGAACAACCCATGGCGATGCTCCACGCGCTTTCGGGTGAGAGTCCTCCCGAAACAGTGCAGGACTTTGAAGAGATGCTTGCCGAACTCGCACGCCAAGCGGCCGAAGCTTGGGCTGCGGGTACGCTCACTCTCCGGCAGACCGCGTTCTTGGACTGGGCAGTGCGCCGTGGGTTGCTGCCATCCCGACTCACGGAACTGCCTGACCTGCAAGGCACGGTCGACGCGTACCGCGAGGCTGAGCAAGACGTTCCGATTCCCCGCAGGGCACCGGGAGTATTGCCGGGAACCGGCTTTGACCAGCCCCTCTTTTCGCGCGGGGACCACACGGAGCCCACCCACCCGATCCCGCGTCGGTACCTTGAGCTGCTCGGTAGCAGGCCGTTCCGCCCCAGCGACAGCGGGCGCCTGGAACTCGCCGGGGAGATCGCCAGCGCCGACAATCCCCTCACGGCACGCGTGTTGGTCAACCGCCTGTGGCACTACCTGTTCGGGAGCGGCATCGTCTCCACCGTGGACAACTTTGGAACTACAGGCGAGAAGCCTTCCCACCCGCTGCTGCTGGACTACCTCGCAGCGCGCTTCGTCGACAACGGCTGGTCCATCAAGGAGACGGTGCGGCTGATGGTCCTTTCCCGGGCATACCGCATGACCACCCAGGCATCGCCGGCGTCTCAGTCCACAGATCCCGAGAACCGGCTTTTGCAGCACCAGAACGTCCGCCGCTTGCCGGCCGAATCGATCCGTGACGGCATTTTGGAGACCTCGGGTGACTTGGACCGCGCCATGTACGGCCCCAGTATCGGTGTCTATTTCGTGGGCAAGACCGAAGGCGTCCGAGACAAGGGGCCGCTCGACGGCGGGCGACGCCGCAGTGTCTATCAGGCTATCCGCCGCAACGCCCAGAATCCCCTGCTGGAGGTCTTTGATGCCCCCAAGCCTTCGACCACCCGAGGTCGCCGGGACGTTACCAACATCCCAGCTCAATCGCTAGCGCTTCTCAATGATCCGTTTGTTGTAAGCCAGGCTACCCGCTGGGCCGACCGAGCGTTGGCCGATGGCGCTATCGCGCCTCGTGACCGGGTCATCCGCATGTTCCGGCGGGCGCTCGGGAGGGTGCCGGATGCGGAGGAGACTGACATGCTGATGACATCGCTGGCGGCCTTTGCCCGCGAGCGCGGTCTGGCGCGCCGCGGCTGGCTTGGAAGCCGGGACCTCTGGGCTGACTACGCCCAGTCGCTGTTCAATCTCAAGGAATTCATCTATCTCCGCTGATGCCTAACCGGCCGTCATCCACGTTCCCTCCCGCTGTGTCGCGGCGACAGATGCTCGCGCGCTGCTCCACGGGCTTCGGCGGCTTGGCCCTCTCGGCCCTGTTCCCGCGCTTGCGGGCCGGCGCACCCGACGGCACGCGCAAGCCGGACTTTCCCCAGCGGGCAAAGAGCGTGATCTTCCTATTCATGTCCGGCGGCGTATCCCAGGTGGACTCGTTCGACCCAAAGCCCCGGCTTGAGAAGGATGCGGGCAAGCCAATGCCCGGCAAGGTGCAGCCCACGATGTTCAACGACGTGGGGGGCATCATGCCCAGTCCTTGGACCTTCGGCCGCTACGGAGAGAGCGGGATCCACGTCAGCGAGCTGTTTCCGCACATCGCCACCTGCGCTGATGATCTCTGCATCATCCGCAGCATGACCAGCAAGGGAAACGAGCACGCTCAGGCGAACTACTTCATTCACACCGGACATCCGTTCCTCGGTCATCCGAGCGCTGGTGCCTGGACCACTTACGGCCTTGGCTCCGAGAGCGAAGACCTTCCGGGTTTCGTCGTACTTGCCAGCGGAGGCATTCCGTTGGGCGGCGTCGGCATCTATGGGAACGGATTCCTCCCCGCCGTACACCAGGCCTCATTCCTGTACCCGGAGGAGGCTGAGGCCCTCAACAACATTCGGCCGGCGGACCCGGATTCGCTGCAGCGGAAGAAGCTGTCCCTGATCCACGCTCTGGATCGGCAATACGCTCCGGAGGGCGACGCCGCGCCGGCGATCGAGGCCGCCATCCGCAATTACGAGACGGCTTACCGCATGCAAGCGGCCGTGCCTGACCTGCTCGACCTCAGCGGAGAGAGCGAAGCTACTCGAAGGCTGTACGGCATGGATTCGGAACACCCCGAGACGGCCGCGTACGGCCGGGAATGCCTACTGGCCCGGAGGCTGGTCGAGCGCGGCGTGCGCTTTGTCGAATTGACGTGCCTGATGCGGCCGAGCGTGCCTGGGCAGGTTGGCAATCCATGGGACCAGCACAGCGAACTTGTCGACGGGCACACCGACATGGCCCTGCAGGTCGACCAGCCTATAGCCGGCCTGCTGAAGGATCTCAAGGCGCGCGGTCTGCTTGACGAGACCCTCGTCATATGGGCCGGCGAGTTCGGCCGGACGCCGTTCGCCCAGGGCAAGGACGGGCGAGATCACAATCCTTTCGGATTCAGTGTCTGGCTCGCCGGCGGAGGTTCCCGCGCCGGGAGTGTGTACGGAGCCACGGACGAGTACGGATACCATGTCGCCGAGAACCCGATGAGTGTCTACGACTTGTGGGCCACGGTCTTACGGCTACTTGGCGTTGACCACGAGCGTCTGACCTATCGCTTCGGAGGGCGGGACGTGCGCCTCTCCGATGTCTTCGGGCGGGTAGTGGAGGATCTCTGTGCGTAGGTGTGCGTGCCGTGCGGGTTGCGGGCGCGTTCCACCGAGAAGTTCCTGATCCCGGTTCCCGCTCCGAGTCAGGATGGCGGGGAGCAGGGAGGGGGAGTCAGCCGGTCCAGCTCCAGTCTCGAGCGGAAACCAACACCTCGTCCGGTGCACAGCCCACTTGGTCGCACCAGTCGCGGCCGATGGTCCTTAGGAACCGGGCGCGGGTCTCCCGATCACACCCGTCCGGGATTCTGCCCCGGACCAGAGATGTGGTCGAAGGCACACCTCCGCGGAACCCGCAGCCCCTTGCAATGACCGTCCATGCCACGTTCACGGGCAGCGATACCGGGCCGAGGACAGTCCGGCACGCCGACCGGATGGCGGACTCTAGGGAAGGGCGTAGCGAGTCCGGCACGCAGCCCTGCTGAACGTAGATCTCAAAGGCGGCCATGGTTGGATCTGGGAGTCTCCTGATACACGCGTATTCGGGAGCCCGGAAGCGACCATCCTAACGGAACGGCAACGGTGTTGCTGCGCCAATCGGCAGTCCAGCAGACTCGTCTGGCGCGTGAGAAACTCCGAATCGGAAGCTCCGGTCGCCAGATGGCCGTCAGGTGGAGGACGCCTGACGAGACTCCCGCGGCGACGCGATATGATGCACGGTCGGCGAAGCCGTCGGCCGAAAACCATATCGGGAGTTAGCGGAGGCGTAATGGACACCGGGAATGTTGAAGGGGACGCGCTGTCGGACCACATGGTGGCCGAAGCTCTGCTCACGGCGCACTACATAGCCGCAGCTGTCGGCGCAGGACTGGGCCAAGCCGCGATCAGCGGAGTTCTTGCCTCGGTGGCAGACCGTTCTGCGATCACGGATATCTGGGTCACGGACGAGAACGGCCAGGTCGAGTTCGGTAGCGTGACGGGGCTGGACTTCCAGTTTCCTACGGATGTCACGGTCGGTACGCAGGCGGCCCCGTTCGCCGCCCTCCTCCACGGAAGCCAAGATGTTGTCGTCCAAGGCTTCCGTGAACGCGAAGTTGATGGCGCACCGTACAAGTATGGTGCAGTGGCCGGCATCGACAAGCCGCGGATCGTCCAAGTGGGAGTGGCTGCAAATGGTTCGGCCTGAGGGAAGCTCCGCTCCTTCTTCGGCCTTGTGGTCGATAGAGGAACTCGAACCAAGCTACGGGTGTCAGGTCCAGCGGCTCAGACACGGCCCCGAAGTCATCTTTCGACAGGCTGGACTCATAGTCTCGTCATCCCGCCTCAGTCCAGGGATGACATTCAGGATTGCCGCGCTGCTTGCGTGCCTCGTGGTCGGCGGATTCATGAATGCGCAGCCGCCGAACGTCCTAATTCTGTTCGCGGATGACCAGCGGCCCGACACAATCGGCGCGCACGGCAATCCATACATCCGCACTCCCAACCTCGATCGGCTGGTGGCAGACGGATTCAGCTTCCGCAGGGCCTACTGCTTGGGTTCGCAAGGCGGAGCCGTATGCGTCCCGAGCCGCGCCATGCTGAACACCGGGAAGAGCTTCTTCAAGCTCTCCAGCGACATGCGCGGCGAGACTACGCTCGGGCAGCTGCTCGGCCGCAGCGGATTCACCACCTTTGCCACCGGGAAGTGGCACAACGGAGAGAGCTCGTGGCTCAAGAGCTTCCAAAGAGGCCGGAACCTAATGTTCGGAGGCATGTCGAGCCACGTGAAAGTGCCGATCAGGGACTTGGGGCCGGACGGGCAACTAACCCCCGCGAGGGAGGGAGCCCGCTTCTCTAGCACGCTGTTCGCCGACGCCGCTATCGATTTCCTGCGCAACTACCGTGACCCAGCTCCGTTCTTCGCCTACGTCGCCTTCACAGCTCCGCACGATCCGCGCAATCCGCCGCCTCGGTATCGACGCCTGTACTATCGGAATCCGCCTCCCCTTCCGCCAAACTTCGCTCCTCAACACCCATTCAACAACGGCCACATGACCGGCAGGGACGAGAGCCTTGGCCCGTGGCCTCGCACGCGAGAGGTTGTCCAAGACCAACTATCGGAGTACTACGGACTCATCAGCCACCTTGACGGTCAAGTGGGGCGAATTCTCAGGGAGTTGAGGAAGGGCCCGCACGCCGAGAACACGATCGTGGTGTACACGGCCGACCATGGCCTTGCCGTGGGCAGCCATGGGCTGCTTGGCAAGCAGAATCTCTACGAGCATTCCATGGGTGCGCCATTGGTCTTTGCCGGTCCGGGAATTCCCAAGGGCGCTGAGTCCAATGCGCTGTGCTACCTCCTTGATGTCTTCCCCACGCTCTGCACCCAGGTGGGTATCGACTTGCCGGGCGATGTGGACGGGCTGGACCTCTCACCGATCTGGATGGGCGAGGCTGATTCGGTCCGTCGTGCAGTGTTCACATCGTTCCGGCACTTGATGAAGGCCGTTCGGGACGAACGATGGAAGCTGATCCGGTACCCGCCGATCAACCACTTGCAGCTCTTCGATCTGGAGCGCGACCCCCACGAGACCCGGAATCTCGCAGCGGAATCCAGGCACGCCGAACGGGTTGCTGCCCTTACCAACCTCATGCGCGAATGGCAGGCGCACATGGGAGACGACGATCCGCTCAGTGTGCCGGATCCAGAGCCGCGCGGCATTGACCTGTCCGGCAGGCAGCGGACCGAAGACCGTTGGCAGCCGGACTGGATCGTCGAGAAGTACTTCCGTTCGCCGCTCGGTAGTAGGATTGCCCGCTGATCTCAGAGCGCTACCGGGCCTTGCGGGCTGCCCATGGCCCTTGCAACGCCGTGTATGGGGGGAAAGGTTGGAATTCGTTGGAGCAGACTTCGAAACCGTACTGGGCAAGACGGACGACGCGGGCCCCCGGCTAGGCGCCGGGTCGCGCTCAACCGCACCGTTGACGGTCGTTTGGGGGCAGCGGGGCGGCCTGCGACGGCCCGAAGTCCCCCTCGTCGGTGCGACCGGCTTCGTTGACGAAAGTTCGGTTGTGGCCTCGGTCTTCGCGACCGGCCGCGCGCGACCAGCCGTCAGGTCCGTCGGTTCCCTCTCGGCACCGAAGGGGGGACGCCCAATCCCCAGTTGCCGTCGGGCAGAGTTGGACTGTGAAGAGTCTCCCGATCCGTTCCAGCTGTCGTAAATCGAGAACCGCTACGTTGTTCCAGCTCAACTGCTAAGATTTCAACCAAAAGCTAGGGTTGGGGATGAATGGCCAAGATCGGTCGGACGGAGCGTATATGGACGAGCATCGCACTCCCGAGAGGGATGCGGAGTATGACGATTCAATCATCTTCGACATCATTGAGGCTGAGGCTCTCTGTGAGAACGGAGAGTACGAAGCAGCACTCGCATTCTGCGACGAGCTGCTGAAGGAGTTGGAGTCTTGGGAGAACGAAGATCAAGTGGCTAAACTGATCGCGGAGGTGATGCTATGCTCCGGACGATGCTTGGGCGGTCTGGAAAGGTTCGAGGACGAGTTAGAAGTGTACAATGAACTCGTTAAGCGATTTGATTCGCTCGTGTCACCCGATGTCATACCTCTCGTCTTCCAAGCTCGATTCAACGCCGCAGTAGCCACGGGACAACTAGAAAGAACGGAAACTTCCATCCAAATGTATGCCGCACTCGTAGACCGCTATCAGAAAAGCCGTAACACCAAGATCCGAACGCAGGTCGCCGTGGCTTATTACAATTGGGCTATCGCACTTAAGTTTTCGAGTCGTCCGAACGAGGCATTGGACAAACTCAACGAACTGATTGAAAAACACGAATCAGTCTTGAATGCTCCAGAGGACTCTGTGATAATTGTAAACGCTATCGTTTCCAAGATGGGGTTAGAGATAGGAATGCGCAAGACTTCTGTAGCTATTGATACCGGGCTCGTAGGTTTGCAAAAGTGCAAAGAGGAGTTCGTGGGCGAACGATATCACCTGCATCTGGCTCTGGCAACGGCATACTTCATCGAAAACGAGGAAGCTTCTGCCGAAGATCACGTCTTGCAGCTCTTAAGTCTCCTGCCGGAGATTCCCGAGCCTCGGACTCTCATGAGCGTTGCCTATTTTCTGCGAGAGGTTACTAGGAAGATCGGTGTCGATCGTGTCGTGGAACTTATCCACCGATCCCCTTCGGTTGAAGTTCTTTCGCCTCTCGTAGAGGAACTCCGACACTCATCACGCAGTTTGGCTGGCATCAAGAAGACGGCCCAAGACCTGAAGGTGGATTTTGCG
Source organism: Bryobacterales bacterium (assembly GCA_028819235.1). GTDB lineage: Bacteria > Acidobacteriota > Terriglobia > Bryobacterales > UBA6623 > VXMF01. The sequence goes on along the minus strand of JAPPMC010000270.1, from coordinate 28,962 downwards.
TCCTTCGGCAGCTTCCTGAATTAGCTTGGTCTTGAATACCCGATCACTTGTTCGATGGATACCCACAACGAGTACGGCAAGCCCCTGAAGCACATCTTTTTCAAAGCCTTGTGCCACAACTGGCGGGTGAGGTTCAAATGTTGGCACTCCCGCTCAGCTCGCTTGAACGCTTAAACGTGGAGCACCCTTGAGCTTGGATCGCCCTGTATTGAGCGCTTTCACTTGTCCATAGGCAAGGCCAATGGCCTAACAGAGGTGGCAAGTGCGGCACTCTCTGACTTAGAAGGCACTTCGAGTTCAATGGGCCTTGGCCTGCCCGATAACCTATACGAGTTCGAGAGTCAATTGCCTCTTGTTTTGAGTGCTTCTGCATAGATTTCGCTTGTCTCAAAGTAGGGTACGGAGCAACGCTCAAGCCCGATCCTCCAGAATTCGTTTGCCACAGTCACGGCCCTTCCTAAGCGCGTTACGAGGAGGAGCATTACGATTGGCACCGTGATACAGCGTCCATTGCTTCCACTTCAATGCGGTCGTTCCAGCGAATCGCGACCGACTTCTCGCCGAGTCGTCAAGCCAAGCCTATGCTTTCCATACGAAACCAGATCGGATCTGGTGCGAGTCTTACTGTCGGCCTGCTAGGAGACACAAAGAACACCTCGTACTCCGAAGTGGTCCGATAGCTTTTTCCCGTTGTCATACTTACACCAGATCCTTATGCTCTCTCGGGGTAAGTCTAGGTCCTGAGTGTGCGCGATGTGATCAATCGCCATCAGGCCGTTGGGCAGTATTCCGGTCGTCGCGAATTCAAAGCCATCAAACGTCTGTAAGAGCGCATTGTACACTACTGGGGGCACCTTTCTTCCGACCTTCGGAATCTTCTGGTTGAAATCTCCCAAGACTACCGTTCGCGACTTGGGGAAAGAGCCCTGCAGCTTCTGGAACGCTTGTAGCCAACGTTTGTGGTCCTCCCATGGCAAATGATCTTGCTTGCAGAAATGCACATGCGAGCCATCCCAAGGAATGCAGACGCCAATGACGGTCAGGCACACCCCTTTGGCCTCAGTAGTACCCACGACCAACCTACCCTTGAGTGACTCATGCAGACTGCGGGCAAGTGTCTGGCGAAGCCATGGCTGCTTGCTCCACAGCAGTACTTTCCTACGCCCCTTCCTCTTTGGACAGCCCCAATCGGGACCAGCGTCGATCACATATCCTTTGTCCGGGAGAATCCCTGCAGACCCTTCTGTCACGCACAGAACATCGCACTTCGCCGCCTTGAGCTTGCGCTGAATGATCTTGCCTATCTTTCCACTTGGGCCCCTCCAGTAGGTATTCCAAGTACCGATCCGGACTGTGGCGCCATTGCCGTCTATCGCCATTAGATTGGGTATGAGTTGCCTCCGTCGGATTGTAGCAGGAGGCAGTGCAGCGATCTAGACACGTCGTGCCCGACCAACTGCCGAGCGCTTGCCCCGGCCGTGGATGCCTGGCGCAATCAAAGTCAGGTCGGCAATCCCTGTTGCGAGGGCGGCCTCCCCGTCGCCGTCCGAACTCATAACGGCGATTCTGTGGCCAGCCTAGACGCTCAGCGAGACAAGTTTGAGGGATGGCTCTTCGTCGGACGGCGAAATGCTGACACTCGATGCCCCCACGGACGCCCGCCCTTGACGACATTCCTGGAACCTCGAGCCGACTCGCTCCAACGGCAGGTCGATCGATCACCTAGACGAGCCTGTCGAGCGACGCGAGCGGGTCGTAAACAGGCTGCCCCGGATGCAAACGTCCCTTGGTGGCCTCAACCGGGTCATCAGAGGCAGATGCACCCAAGTCGTTGATCGGCATCTTTGGATAGCGCTGCGACACCATGCTCGCGCGGAATCCGGTGCTGCTTGGCGGCTTTGGCCAGCTGGCTTACGGTGGTCAGGTGAACCTTGCTCTGCGACAAGTAGCGACCGTCTCCGTCGGGGTAGTGCCCCTCCGCCGCCGGGAAGGGCACCGGAGCGTCCGGCGGAAGGAACGGCCGAGGCGCTGGGGCCGGTGGCTGAGGCTCGACCGAGGCGGTGTGCCGCCTGATGATCCCGTTCCTTGCCACGCACTCGGCCGCAGTCCAGCAGCGGTCAGCAACGCTTGCAGCCTACCTGCTACCTGAACAGGTTCACCACAATCGGGAATCCTGCGAAGCGGTCCTCCGGCTTGGGTTTCGCAGCGTCATGGGCGTGCCTCCAAATCTCAAATGTGGCCGTCCGCGCCTGCCTGTCCAACACCAGTGTGCCGTGGCCCGATCCCTTGATATGGGCGATCTCTTCAGCGTTCAGACCGCGCTGCCCTTCGTCGGTGTTGCTTCCTCGCTCCGGGTTCGCCGCCGCCAAGACCGTAATCCGGTTCCCGAGTCCGTCGCGGTACCGCCCCGTCCATTCTGGATCGCCCGGCATGCGGTCCTCGCCTGGCTGCTCGGGCCACCACGCCCTTGGGAACCCGTTCGAAGTACCGGGCACCATGAACCCGATCGGGCCGTCTTCCCACTCGTTGATCCCGTGACGCACGAGCGACCCTACATGCTGGTCACCGTGCAGCATGACCACATCTTGAGCTGGCCGCAGCGCGGCAAGCGCCCGGCTGCGCCCAGCCTGTGGCCAGCCACCGCAGTCAAGGTCGATCAGTCGGCGTTCAAGCCTGCCGCCGGAATGGGTGGTTGCCTTGCAGAAGATCGTCTGCGAGCACACCAGCCGAAAATCGGCGTCAGCGCTGGCTTTTGCCCACCAGCGCAGGAAGGCCTCTTGGCGCGGGCCGAGTAATTCGGCTCCATCCACATCAACGACGCGCGGGTCGCGGCGCCCCTCCGCACGCTGGGATGGGCTGAGGATGTCTCCAGGCCCGCTCTTGAACTTCCGGTCCTCGATGACCGCAAAGCTTGCCCCGCCGTAGCGCATCTCGGTGAAGTACACGTCGATTCCGCTGTCGCATGGGGCCGGGTCATGGGGATCAGGAAGATGCCCGGCTTGTGTGCGTTGTACGGCGTTCACCCAGTCAACTCCCATGAGATACCCGCCGTTCTCGAAGCCCCAGCCCTCGGACGACTGGGGCAGGGCACGCCCGGCTTGGCCCCAGATGTTCCCTTGAAAGACGTCGTGGTCGTCGGGGATGACGATGCTGGGGCGGTCCTTGAGGATCGACCGCCACGTCCATCCGAATTGCCAGTACTTCCGCAGATAGTCCAGCATGGCTTCGCCGCTCGGCTTTCGGCGGGCCACGCCGAAGCCGCCGTAACTCTCGTAGATCTGATCGCCTGCAAAGAAGACGATGTCCGGATTCTGGACGGCGACATTCCGCACCATGCGGTGCTGGGGAAAGACCTCCCCGTGGTCACACGAGAAGATGCCTACACTGAGCTGATCCTTCTCCCGCGGATCCCTACGGATTGTGCCCCGCCAGTGGTGGTCCTCGCCTTGCCAGGAATACACCACCCGGTAGTCGGTGTCCCGCGTATCGTCCCACGTGTCGACGCGGAACACGGCCGTCCGCGAGAGAGGCTCGATTGGGGCTGATGTGACGGCCTGCCAGCCACGTCCGTCGCGTGTCTCAAGCCGAGCCTCCGTGTCGTCGTTGTCGTCGAGGGGAGGGAAGTGAGCTGCGAGCTTGAGAGTTCCGCGACTGAGGGTGTACTGCGTCCACAGGATCGGACCGAAGAGATGTTCGGGATCGTTCTCGACCTGCGGGCCTGAGAAACTCCAATCCCGGAAGCCCCATTCGACGCCGCTGGTCTCCGGGCGGGGTCGGCCGGGCCCCTGTGCCGCCAGCGCGATGTTGCCCGGCAACCGGGATGCCTCCAGAGACGCCGCAACCTCTGCCGAGTGCCCCTCTGGCCCGGCGCGTGCGGACAGCCTTGCTTCATACCCCGCCCCCGAGGGCCGAATGCTGAGCATCAGTCGGACCGGGCCCTCCAGCGGTACCGCTCCACCGACCGTGTCGCCGCAGAACACTCGGCCGTCGCCCCGCAGGCCGGCATTGACCTGCGTGGACGGACGGACGAGCGCATGTTGATAGCCAGCCAGTTCACCTCGTACTCCGAACGCGAACCCGGCCCAAGTCGCATCAGATCTCCGGCTGCTCGCCTCGGATCCCGGCGGTCGAACGCTCACCTCCGTCTGAAACCCATCCCCGGTGGACCCCACTTGATGCGTCAACAGATGGAGCGTCCTGCCCGGTGCCGCTCGGGCGACGACCTCGCCATCATCGAGGTGCCAGTCCTGGAGAGGGTTGGCCCAGTACTCCGGACCGATCCACGTCCGGCTGCCCTTCCACGCCGAGCGGAAGCCTGCCTCCGCGTCAGAGGTCCTTCCGCCTCGCGGCGCAAGGCCCAGAGCGGCCCCGCCCGCCACCTTTACAAAGTCTCGTCGGCGCAAGCCTTGGTCCGAGCATCCCGGACTTCGTCTGGTCTCTCGCAATTCCGAATCCTCCGGGCAGCCACTATACCAACGGTCCGAAAGGGAACTCTCCCCACGCACCGGCCTGTTCCGAGAGTCCCCACCTGCCGTCTTGAGAGGGAACTACGGTATGCGCCCAGCGCCAATCGTGATGCCGGGACTCTGGCCGATTCTGGTCGCCCGTCACACTGTTACTCCAGTGCCTCCCAACGGCTGAGCTGGCCAGCCCGCCGCCGAGGATCTTTCTCCTACTGGAGCTCGCGCGCCAATTCGTTTTCTGTCGGCTCTCGCGCGGCTTGTAGCCAACACCGCTTCGCAATGAGCTGCACCCGCGCTGCCCTTCCGACGGTTTAAGGCGGCTGCCTGCCCGAGGTCCTAGGCCGTCCTACAGGCGAACGTGCAATGCCCGCGCTACCACTGCGACCGGGGGCCGGTAACACCGGGACCATGAGTCACTCGATCGCGCGATAGCGGAATTCGTCAACTCGTATTGTCCCGGACCCCTTGGCATAGACGCCCAGCTTCAGGCTGGAGAATCCGCCAAGGTTGTTGGTTTGGAAGCCAGACACCTCAAGACCGCGCGGGTGTTGCGTCCACCTCGAGCCGTCGGTCGAGAAGAAGACGGCGACATCGTGCTCGACCATCAGGATCTTGAAATAGCGGCAGTCCGTGCAGGGAAGGGTGTCCCGCAGGAAGGGACGACCGCCCTTCACCAGCGCCACTTGCCCGTCCACTAGCCCGATGCCCGCATAGGCGTCCCGCCCGTAGTAGAGAACGAACCCCACCTCCGGCGAGCCGTCGATGTCGATCGCCACCTCCGCTTCATAGCTGTGGTCTGACGCGAGCGCGTGGAGCACCCTCAGCCGGTCTCCGCCGGCTTCGAACTCGACGGCTCCATCGGAGAGCGAGTACTGATCCGTCGAGTCAATGCCGTCAAAGTGCCATTGGGGCGAGAGCTCCGGTCCGTCGAAGGCCTCCGGCTGAAGGCGGTAGTTGCCGACCTTGTGCACCTCGAACTCCTCCCCGTCGGCCCAGACGATGTCAAACCAGCCATCATCCGTCCATGAGACCGGCTCAATCAGCGTCTGGCGGCCCATGGTTCGGTAACCGTTCTCGTAGCCGTGGTAGACGATGTGCCACTGGCTCCCGGGACCCTCGACAATTGTTCCGTGGCCTTTTGACCACCACGGCTCGCTGCGGCTCCACGTACGGACGATCGGGTTGAGCGGACTGTCCGCCCAAGGGCCGAGAGGGGACTCGGAACGTGCCGAAACCACCATGTGGGACGTGGAGGGCCCGGCAGTGCCACCCTGAGCGGAGGTCAGATAGTACACGCCTTCATGCAACAGCAGCTTCGGCGACTCCAGGCAGAAGCACTCGGTCACCCATTCGCTCGGATACTCCCAGCCGTCGTACACCTTGGTCGGCTCTCCGATAACCGAAAGGCCGTCTGTGGCAAGTTTGACGGCCCTACCGGCGTTCAGGTGGAGATACCGCCTGCCATCCGGCGTGGCGATATGGCCGGGATCAATCCCGCCCACCTTAAGATCGACTGGTTCAGACCACGGCCCTGCGGGAGAGGCTGCGGTTGTCACCCAGTTCGTGCCCCCCGCCGGAAAGTACAAGTAGAATCGGTCCTCGTGCTTGGCGAGATCTGGTGCCCAGACGTTGCCGACGTGCTGGCGCAGGGCGTAAGTCAGCGGCTGCCAGTTGTATAGATCGTTCGATTGCCAGATCAGGAGTCCCGGCACCCTGTCGAACGACGAGTGCGTCATGTAGTAGGTCGAGCCGTCGCGAACGATCGTGGGGTCGGGGAAGTCTCCCGTGAGAATCACGGAGGGCCCCGAAGCCTTCTCGGAACCGTCGACGGGAGGTCGAGATGTGCCCGACCCGCATCCCGCCAGCGCGAGCGCCAGAACTGCAGGCCCGACGCGCTTCAGGCCTGCTCCCAAGTTCTCGCCATTCCGGAGCGGATCCTCGCGGCTCTCGAGTTGCGGCGTCCGCCGTCCCGCTACAGCGGGTCGTAGCACCTGCGCGACGCTGTGCAGGTGTCCTCGTCGACGATGTCCCCGTCAGGGCCGATCGGCTTCTGGGTCACGTCGCACCAGTAGATGCGCGTGTTGGAGAGCTGGACGCTGGGATCGTCGTCCGCGTCGATGTACATGCCCTTCCATCGAAGTTCCGCGCAACGGTGCCGAAGGGCTCGCAGCCCGGCGCCTCGATTCCTAGACATTGCCTGCCTCGCTAAGAACTCGTGCCCAAGTCGGGCCTACCTTTGAACAAGGGCCGCCGGGACGGTCAAGGCCATCCCAGCGGCCCGTGGGGCTGGCGCCGACGTTCGCAGCGCCAGCGCATTGTTAGCCGGCCATTGCCACCGCGCGCTTCACCGCCACGGAGGCTAGCTGTACCTTTGCCTTGTTGCCGCTCAGCGGTGTCGCGGCTGCGACTGCCGCCTTGCCGGCAGCCTCGCCGGCGGCCTCGCCCGGGGCTTGGCCATTCAGGGCCGCCTCGGCCTCCGAAGAGCGCCACGGAATCGGCGCAACGTGCCCCAGAACGACGCGGGCGTCCGCGATCTTCCCACCGCGCACGCGAAGTGCTACCGAAGCCGTCGCAAATGGCCAATCCAGCAACTGTCGCTGCCGAACCTCATATGTGGCCGTCTTCCAGCCGGAGGTGCCGCCCGGAACCGTGACCTCCGTCACGATCTCGTTCGGGCTCAGCGTGTTCTCGCGCTCCGACTCCGACGATGGAATCTGGAACAGGTCGGCCAGGTCGACAGTGCGCTCTCCGTCCGGCCCTGCCACGGTCGCCTGTGCACCGAGTGAGATCAGTGCTGGCGCCAGACTGGAGGCGTTCACGAAGTAGGCGGGTCCCTTGTTGCCCAAGATCGCGTGGTAGCGGTTCTCGCCGGTTGGGACCAGCGACTCGCCCTCGTGCGTGGCGAGCAGCCCGTACCCGTTCCGGTAGTACCAGCACCGCGGGCGCTGCAAAAGATCCCCGGCCACCGTGCCCATTGCGCGTACCTGCGGGGCCGTGATGCCGCTCGCAGCCTGCACCAGCGACTTGTAGCCGGCCGCAGCATTGGAGTCGAGCAGCTCCTGCACGGTCGCCATGGCGCCGATCCGCAGGCCGCCGCCCTTCTTCGAGATGCCGCGCAGCGCGCGCACATTGCGTAGGCTCACGACGCGCGAGGGCGTCTCAATCCGCTCCTTCATGAGGCTGAGCAGGTCCGTCCCGCCCGCCAGCACGGCCGTAACCCCCGCGTCCGGGCTCAGGGCCTGGACAGCTGAGAGCGTTTCAGTCGGTGCGATGTATTCGAAGTTCTGCATGATTGATGGCCCCCCCTAGGCGTTCGCGAGCGCTTCCAGCACCCGGTCCGGAGTCAGAGGCAGTGTCGGAACCCGCACGCCGATCGCGTTCGCCACGGCGTTCGAAATCGCTGCCCCCGGCGAGATGGCCGGCGGCTCGCCGATGCCGATCACGCCCCGATCGTCATACTTGTTCTGCACCATGTGGACCTCGAGCTCACCGATGTCGGCAGCGCCCGGGAGCTTGTAGAACTCCATGTCCGGGTTCAGCATCTTGCCGGTGGCCTGATCGTAGATCGCCTCCTCGTACAGCGCCCATGCAATGCCTTGGATGACGGCCCCGTACACTTGGCTCTCGCACTGTTCCAAGCACAGCACCAAGCCCACGTCCTGGACCGCAGCAATCTTGTTGATCGTCACGATGCCCGTCTCGACGTCGACCGAGACGTCCGCCATCTGAACGCCGCCCACACCGGAATCGTTGAGCTTGCCGCCCTCACGGTCGGGCTGCTTGCCCTGCCCCGTGATCGTGCGGTTGCCCAGCTTGCGGCAGGCTTCCGTCCAGCTCAAGGACTTCGACGGGTCCGACTCGGCGAACACCTTGCCGTCCTTGGCCACTAGATCCGAAGCATCCACCTCCAGCGCATCGGCGACCACACCCTTGAGCTCTTCGAGGGCGTTGACAGTTGCCCGACGCGTCGACGCGGACGTTCCTCCGACCGTCGTCGATCCGCCCGAAGCCCCCGAGATGGGAAGCCGCGAGCTGCCGATGTTCACGGTGATGTCCGGAATCTGTAGGCCCAAGGTCTCCGCAGCGACCACCGAGAGCGTAGTGTACGTTCCCACCCCGAGATCCTGGCTGGCTAGGTTCACCGAGACGCCGCCGTCCGGCTGGATGCGCACTTCGCATGTCGAGTCGTGGGGCCGTCCGCCCCAAGTGTGCAGCGAAAGCCCCAAGCCTCGCTTGACAGGGCCCGATCCCGAATCACCGCGCTTGTGCCAGTTGTCCTTCCAGCCGATCATCTCGGCGCACTTGTCGATCTCGTAGCGGTAAACCTCCGGCCTGGCGGTCAGGTCGGCGTTCTTCTTGAAGAACTCGACCGGGTCCATGTCCAGCTCGGCCGCCAGGTCCTCCATGGGGCACATCGTCAGCACCGCCGCCTGCGGGTGGTTCGGCGCGCGCCAAGCGCGGGCAGGGCCGATGTTGGTCGAGACGTTCAGGTGGCGGGCCTTCTGAGATAGCCGCTCCTCGTTGTTGTACACGTACGGAACTGGCGGGCTGCCGCGCCCGGCTACGCCTCCGGTCGACCAGGTCTCAGCCTCGTAGGCGACCAAAGTGCCGTCCTTCTTGGCGCCGATCTTGACCTTTCCGTAATCGGACGGCCGACCGCCGGCGACCATCAGCTCCTCGTCGCGGTCGAGCATCAGCTTGACCGGCTTGCCCGTTTGCTTCGACAGCTTGGCGCAAGCGATGCCCCAAGTGTCGATGTTGAACTTCGACCCGAAGCCTCCGCCCATGTAAGGGGTGATCACGTGCACCTGCTCCGCGTTGACCGTGCCGATCGACTCGTCCCGCGAGAGGCCCCTGGCCAAGTCGGCCGGGATGCGTGCCACCGCCTGCGTTGACGCGTAGACGGTGATCTCGTCGCCGGACCAGTCGACCACTTGGCCGTGCGGCTCAAGGCAGCAGTGCGTGATGATGCCCAGCCCGTAGTAGCCCTCGACGGTGGCGTCGGCGCTCTTCCAGGCTTCCTCGATGTCCGGTCCCTTGGTGTCGTCCTTGGCCGGCGTGACGCGATTGGCCGTCCCGGCCTGCTCGACGTCCTCGTCCTTGACCCAGTGCGGCAGGCGCTCGAAGTGCACGGCGGTGGCCGCCGCCACGTCGCGCGCGTGCTCTTCCGTGTCTGCGCAAACGGCCAAGACCTCGGCCCCGACCCACTGCACCTCGTCGCCCACGTTGAGGATGTTCACGTGCCCCTTGTAGCCGGGGACCTTCTCCGCATTAGACGTGTCGATGCCGAGGATGCGCCCGTGCGGGACCGTGGAGGTCACCAGGCGCGCGTAAAGCATCCCGTCCAGATTGCGGTCGTAGGAGTACTTCGCCGTCCCGCGGGCCTTCTCCGGCCCGTCCACGCGGTTGTGGCGTTTGCCGATCAGGCTGCGATCTTCAGCCGCCGGCCAGTCGTATTTTGTGGCCATGTCGCGCTCTCCCTTCTAGGCCCTGGCGGCCTCGTAGACTGCCTTGCGAACGCCCACGTACGTCCCGCAGCGGCAGATGTTCCCGCACAATCCGGCCTCGACGTCTGCCATCGACGGCTGCGAGGAGCGGTCCGAGACCGCCTTGCCGGCCATCACCAGCCCTGGCGTGCAGAAGCCGCACTGCTGGGCGTCGTTCTCCACGAACTGCGTCTGTACCGGGTGCATCGAGTCCTCGGTCGAGATGCCCTCGATCGTCTCGATTCGCCGGCCCTGCGCCTCGATCGCCAGCATCGTGCAGGAATACACGGGCGCGCCGTCTGCGATCACCGTGCAGGCGCCGCAGGTGGCACGGTCGCAGACCTTCTTCGCGCCAGTCATGTCGAGCTGGTTCCGCAGCGCGTCGATCAGGGTCACGCGCGGCTCCACCTCAAGGTCCTGGCGCTCGCCGTTGATGTTCAGCGTAATCGCGACTGGCCCCGGGCCGACGGGGTCGTTCGAGTCGGCGCGGGCGGGTTTTGCTGTGCCGATCGCCCCGACGGCACCGGCTCCGATCCCGACGCCCTCAAGGAAGGTGCGGCGGGAAAAGCCCTTTCGTGGCGCGCCCTCGCGCGCGCACGCCGGGCTATCAGCAGGGTTTTTTGAACTCACCTGGCGTTTCTCCTTTCAGGATTGTCCGTTTGCATCGCGCGGATCGCGCGGCTGGCCGCGGCATGGCTGCCGTTCGGCCCCTCCAGACTATAGCAGAGGTCCCACCGCTCAAATGGCTGCGATCAGGCCTTGCTTTTCAAGGAATCTCGCGAATCTGGAGCACCTCTGCCCCTGTCGCGATGCTGTCGAGACGCTGGTCTCCCGACACCAGCCGGCCGAAGTTCACGTAGCGGCCGTCCGCAAGGGGCAGGGCCGTGTGGCACAGGAAGAAGCCGCCTCCCGAATCATTGCCCTGGCGCAGCAGGCCGAGGCTCCCCCGCAAGAATGGCTTCGGGTTCAGTTCGGACCGGATCAGGGCCATGCCGGCCCCTGCCGCCGCATAGCCGTTGGGCCTGACCGCGAAAAACCTCGACCCGTCAAACGCGCCGTCGCCCGCCAGCCTGCGGAAGTGCTCCGAAGTCAGCGGCGCCTGGTCGTAGTCCAGCTCGATGTCGAAGTCTCCCAGCGACGTGCTCATGCGCAGCCGGACGCCGAGCGTCTTGGCCACGCGCTGGTAGTCTGCTGGAGCCAAGAGCGGGTTGAGCGTCATTCCCATCAGCGCCAGGCCTAGGTCGGGCTCGCCCGCAGGCAGCATTTGGCGTACGGTTCCGCCTTCGATCGCCGCCGTGGCGAGCCGCGCCTCGAAGCGCACCTTTGGATCCGTGTGGCTCAAGTTCTCCTGCACGGCTTCGTGCATCTCCTCCGCCTGCGGGGCGACCGCGGCGGCCCGCAGCGCGGCAGCGCGCACGAACTCGTTCTCGTCCGTCAGGAGCGGCAGCAGGCGGCGACGGACAAGCCCCTCGCCCGCGAACTCGAGTTCGGCCGCGGCTAGGGCCGCCGCCCAGCGGCTGTCCTGATCGTCGGAGTCAAGGTACTCTGCCACAAAGTCACTCTCGCCCGTCGCGCCCACGCGCATCACCGCCGTCATGGAGGTGGCGATGGGCGCGGCGCTCGATGTGATCTGCGGGATCGCCTCCTCAATGCCGGCCTTTCCGAGGGCCGCCGCCGCCCGGGTCACGACCACGCGGTCGTCGTCGGCCAGTAGTGCCAGAAGCCCCGACCGGACGGCCTGCGGGGGCGCACCCTCGGGTCCGCGGCTGTCGTAGAGGTTTCCTGCGGCGAACGCGGCGTGCGCGCGGACGGAAGGGGCTGGGTCGGTCATGGCGCTCGCCAACCGGTCCGCCGCTCCGCGCCCCGCGACGCGGGCAAGCGCAAGGAATGCCCGCGCCCGCGTTTCCGCTATCGGACTCTGGAGTTGCTCAACGAGCCACGCGTCCAGCACGGCTCGATCCTCCCGCAGCAAGAAGTCGCCCTCGATGCGGTGAACCGGCCGAGTCAGGACCAGCCACCCGGTCGCAGCCGCCAGCAGGGCCATGCACGCTACCAGGGTCCGCCACGCGGCTCGCGGCCATCCCTCAGTCCGGCCGGTTCCCAGGTCGGAGTCAAGCCAGCTGCTCATCGGCCGCAGGCTGCGCTGCTATGCTGGCCGCGTATGCCCCGGCAGTCGCCGGACCTTGCCGCAGTGCGCGAGGAGCTGCGCAAGTATGCCCACCCCCTCCTGGACTTCGGCGTACGCGAGACGCCGGCCGGCCGGGTGGAACTCGTCATTGACCTCAAGAACAAGCCCGCCAATATCCATACATACTACTTGGAGGTTCACCCGCGGGATCTGGAGCACGTCCAGTTTCGGTGGACACTGCAGCGAATGATCTTCGAGGGGCTGCACGACTACTTCGTAGAGATGTTCGAGTACACGCCGCAGAGCATTGACAACCCAGCGGGACCGTACGAGCTAGAGCGCTGAAGGTTCTGCGTGCGCGCGAGCCCACTGATCGAGGCGGAGATCCGTTCCTCCGGGCCGATCCCTTTCAGGCGGTTCATGGAGATCGCCCTGTACCACCCGGAAGTGGGCTACTACGCGAGGGGGCGGGATCCATTCGGGAAGCGGGGCGACTATTACACCAACGGCCAGATCCAGCCCGTGTTCGGTCGCCTCATTGCTGCGCACGTGGCTCACTGGCGTGCCGAGATGGGCGATCCGGACTGCTTCCGCGTCCTAGAGCCCGGCGCTGGCAGGGCGGAGACGCGGGACGAGGTCTGCCGCGCACATCCGGGCTTGGCATGGGAATGCCTTGAGGTCGGGGATCCTTGGCCCCGCCGTCCCATGACGGGCGTCGTGTTCTGCAACGAGTTCTTCGACGCTCTTCCCGTCGACGTGGTCGAGCGGTCCGAGGACGGCCAAGGGTGGACCGAGTGGGGCGTCGGCGTGCGGGATGGCCGTTTGACGTGGGTGCGCCTCGGACCGAGCCATCCGCGACCTGGACTGCCCAACATCGGCCCCGGTCGGCGAATCGAGACCTGCGAGAGCCAGATGGCCGCCATGCGCAAGATCCTCCGGACGCTGCGCCAGGGCGTGGTGGCAGTCGTCGACTACGGCTACACCCGGTCCGAGATCGAGCTTGGCGGGCGGTTCGCCGATGGTTCGCTGATGGCCTACCGGAGGCACAGTGCCGATCCGGACGTGCTTCGCGAACCGGGGCTCCGTGACATCACAGCGCACGTCAATTTCAGCGCTCTCGAAGATGTGGCGCGCGCACAGGGCGCCCGCGTCCGAGCCTTCTGTTCACAGCAGGCGTTCCTTCTCGACGCGGGCCGGCACGACTCCTTCGAATCCGCGCTCGTGGCGCCGTCCGAGAGTCGCCAGTTCGAGCTCAGGATGCAGCTCAAGACGCTCTTGTTCGGGTTGGGCGAGACGTTTCGGGTGCTGCTGTTGGACATGCCGTAGGCATATACTTGGCAGTGGGCGGAACAGGTTGCCGTCGGAGCCCCAGTCAACGCTGCAGCAGTTGGAGGGCCGCCGATTCTCCTTCTATCCCGCGATTCGAGGGATAGAACACAACGAGTGGACGCTGGGCGAGGCGACCTGGTCCGAAGTTCAGGTCCGAAACGCCGCCACCGGCGGCGATTTCTGGCTCCCGCGTCGGGAGCTGGGCGACGTCAGCAGCTCCGACTCTCCCGTTTTGATCTTGGGCCTGCGCCGTGAGTTGGCCTTCAAGGCGGGGGGGATCTATCCGCACCGGAGGGTCGTCACCCAGATGCCCGCAACACCGGCCACTCGCAGCGACGCTCCCGAGCCTGGCGAGCCTGGTCCGGAACCGCAACGGGCGCTCTCCGTGGCGGATGCCCGGATCGTCCAGCTGCTCGCTTTGGCCGTCGCCATCGCCCTGGTCGCCTCCGCAGCCATATTCCTCGGTCTCGCCGGCCGATTGCACAACCCGATCGAGCGCTGGCTGCGAGAGGACACCTCGACCGCCGACCAGCGGTACATCGGCCTCGGTGCCTCCGACAGCTACTTCCAGGTGGTGTCGAAACTGGACCCGCCGGCAGCAGAGCAGTGGATCAGCGCCGAGGAGGACGAGATTCAGTTTCAGGCGCTGCACTATCCCGAGCGCAGCTACATCGTCATTCTGATGGGCGGGACGCGCGCCACGATGCGCTACTTAGGTACGCTGCACGGACCGAGCCGCCAAGTCTTGGACTCGGCACAGCTGGATCGAGGCGGGGACACCGGGCCCCTCATGCGCAATCTTCCGGACTTCTAGGCCAGCCGTTCTGGCTCAGCGCTCTGCAATCGTCCGCAGGGTCTGCAGGACCTCAAGCAGGCGGTCCACCTCGGCCATGGTGTTGTAGTGCGCAAGGCCAATGCGCACCAGCCCGCCCGATTCCTCTAGGCCCAGATCTTCGGTGAGGTTCTGGGCGTAGAAGTTCCCGTCCCAGACGAAGATCCTGTGCGCGGCGAGCACTTCGGCAGTGCGGCGCGGCGAGACACCGCGGACCCGGATTGCCACGGTCGGTACCCGCCGGTCGAAGGCCGTATCGTCCTTGATGCCGTACAGGTCGACGTCGGGATTCTCCAGCAGGCCCCTAATCAGCCGCTGGCACAGGCCGCGCTCGTAGTACCGGATGGCGTTCATGCCCGCAACAATGGCCTCGCGCCGCGTGCAGTTCGGGCCGACTGTCCCGAACCTTCTTCCGACCATCGCGAGATACTCGACCGCGGCAGTCAGTCCAGCCATCCCCTCGTGGTTCTGCGTTCCCGTCTCATGGCACCAGGGGATACGGTTCCCCGCGGGGCGCACCTGATAAGCGGGCAAGCGCTGCAGCTGGTAGCGCTTGCCATACAGAAGGCCGAGGTGCGGGCCGAAGAACTTGTATGCCGAGCACACCATGAAGTCACAGCCGATCTTACGCACGTCGATAGGGCCGTGAGGGGCATAGTGCACAGCGTCGACAAACACCCGGGCGCTGTATCGCCGAGCCAGGCGCGTGAGCTTTGCCACGTCGTTAAGGGAGCCCACGGCGTTTGACGCGAACCCCACAGCAAGCAATTTGGTGCGGCGGTTCATCTTGGCCCGGACGCTGCTCATCTCGATGGTGCAGTCCTTGCGCTGGATGCGAACTTCCCTGACGCGCACGCCGACACGCTCGAGGCTCTTCCACGGCGTGTAGTTGGCGTCGTGGTCCAGCCGCGTCACGACAATCTCGTCCCCAGGCGACAGCTGCTCGCCCACGGCACGGCTGAGCCAGAACGTGAGAGTCGTCATGTTCTGGCCGAAGATCACCTCGGCGGGCGTGCACCCCAGCAGGTCGGCCGCGGCGCGGTGCGCACCGGCGACCACGTAGTCGCTCTCCCGGCTGGTGCGGAACGCGCCGTGAAGGTTCGCGTTGGAGCAGGCCAGGTATCCCGAGACCGCGTCGATGACTTGCCGCGGCACTTGCGTTCCGCCGGGGCCGTCGAAGTAAATCTCAGGGGGAACACGGCGCCTAGGGTCCATCGCCGGGAATTGCGAGCGGACCCATGCCGCATCAAAAGTCTTAGCCATACCCCCAGAAGCTCGCACAAAGGATAGCGCGGGCATGGGCTAGTGTATACCTTGCGTTGGGCCTGTCCCCCGCTCGCCGCATGACGGTCTCAGTGGTGATTCCCCATCGCAACAGGGCCGCCCTGCTTGAGCAGGCCTTGGTCTCCCTGGACCGGCAGCAGCTTTCCCCGGGCGTGGATCTGGATGTTGTCGTGGTCGACAACGGCTCCTCGGACGAGTCGCTCGAGGTTGCGGCCAGCCACGGGGCCCGCGCCGTAGAGCTGGGCCGGAATCTAGGCGTTAGCCGAGCCCTGAACGTCGGGATCGCAGCATCCCGCGGAGAGTGGGTCGCGCTGCTGAACAACGATGTCCGGCTGGCGCCCGACTGGCTGGCGCGGCTGCTTCGAGCGGCAGCGGATCATCGCTCCTGGTTCGCAACCGGGAGGGTCTACGACGCTTCCCGCCCACACTTGCTGGACGGTGCCGGGGATGCTGTCTGCCGGGGCGGCGTAGCTTGGCGCTTGGGCCACGGAAAGCCTGACAGCTCTGGCTCGGATCGGGTCAGGCCGACGTTCTTCCCGTCCGCCACTGCCTCGCTGTTCCGGCGCGAGTTCTTCGAGCGCGCGGGAATGTTCGACGAGGATTTCTTCGCATATCTGGAGGATGTCGAGGTCGGTCTGCGTGCCGCCTCGCTAGGGCTGGCCGGCGTCTACGAGCCGCAGGCGCTGGCCTGGCATGAGGGCAGTGCCACGGCCGGTCGCTGGAGCGATGCCGTCGTGGGCTGGATGACACGCCACCAAATCCTGATCCTGGCCAAGCACTATTCCCAGGCGATGCTGCTGCGCTTTGGCCAACCCGTGCTGGTGGCCCAGGTCCTATGGGCGCTGATGGCAATTTCGCGCGGGCGTGCCGGAGCTTGGCTGTCCGGACTGCGCTCCGGCCTGGCCGACTCGTCCCAGCTCTGGCGGGCCGAGGTGCGCTCTGGTGAGGCGGCTTTGGTGGCGGCTCTGCTGGCGAGTGAATCGGAGATAGCGGAGGTGCAGGGCACCTGCGGTTGGGACAATTGGTGGAAGTGGTATTTCCGGCTTGCCCGACCGCGCCTGCAGGCCCTCTGATGGTGAGTCCCGTCGCCGCGGTTGTGGTGGCGTACCGGTCAGGGGCCTGCCTCGAGCGCTGCCTGGATTCCTTGGCTGGGCGGGTAGCCGAGGTGGCGGTAGTCGACAACTGCCCGGAGGAACGGTCCGGGCGCGGGCTCCGAGGGCGCTATCCGTCGGCGGCATGGATCCAGAACGACCGCAATCTCGGCTTCGCGGCGGCCTGCAATCAGGGCGTTGCCGCGACACGAGCTCCCTTCGTGCTGCTGATCAACCCAGACTGCGAGCTGCTGGAGGGCCTCGAACATTTGGTTCGCGCGTGCCAGGAAGCGGGCGTGGCGGGGGCGGGCGGCGTGCTGATCGATCCCGATGGCCGACCGCAGACCGGGTTCTTCGCGCGCTCGCTACCGACTCCCGCCGCGCTCGCACTGGAGGCCGTCGGTGCGAACCGCTTGTGGCCCCAGAATCCGGTCAATCGACGCTACCGCATGCTGAACATGCGGCTGGGGGAGGACTGCGATGTCGGGCAGCCTGCGGGTGCATTCCTGTTACTTCGGCGGGCCTGCCTTTCCTCCGTCGGGGGCTTCGACGAGGCCTTCCGGCCGGTTTGGTTTGAGGACGTGGACCTGTGCACGCGCCTCTCGGACGAGGGGTACCGGTTTCGGTACGTTCCGGCCGCCGTGGCACGTCACGACGGGGGGCACTCGGTCGCCACGCTCGGCGAAGGCCAGAAGCTCGCTGGTTGGTATGGTGGATTGTTGCGATACGCCAGAAAGCACTTTCCGCGCGGTGCCGGCATCTGGGTGCGCGCGGCGGTGGTTGCCGGTCTGGGGCTGCGGGCTGTGAGCTGGTGGCGTCCCTCCGGATCGAATGAGCGCGCTTCCGCGCACCTAGCGATGTTGTTTAGGGTGCTGCGGGGCTATCCGCGACAGCCCGACGCAAGGGCTCGTGCCGAGCCGCGGGCAACCCGCCCATAGGGACGTACTGACAACGATGGGAACGCAGCCGCTAGTGTCCGTCACAGTGGTCACCTACAACAGCGGGCGGTTCATCCGCCGCTGCTTAGAGTCCGTTCTTGATCAAGACCACCCAGCTCTCGAAGTGATCGTGATCGACAATGCCTCGACCGACGGCACCTGTGACATCTTGGAGCGTCTCGAGGACCGTTGCCTCGTTGTATACAACGAGCGCAACATCGGTTTCGCGGCTGCCCAGAACCAGGCGATCGGGCTGTCGAGGGGGGACTGGGTGCTGACTCTTAACCCCGATGTCCTGCTTCTCTCGAACTTCGTCACCCGTCTGTTGGCGGCTGCCCGGTTGGATCCCCTTGCGGGCACAGTGTGCGGGAAGCTGTTGCTCGCGGAGGCGAGCTTCAACCTTGAGGGCAAGCAGCGGCTGGACTCGACGGGGATGTACTTCACGCCGATGCTGCGCCACAAGGACCGCGGCTGCATGGAGGTGTGCAACGGGCACTACAGCCGTGTCGAGTACGTGTTCGGAGCCACGGCGGCTGCCGCGTTCTACCGCCGGTCAATGATCGAGGATGTCTCTGTTCAGGGTGAGTTCTTCGATTCGGAGTTCTTCACATACCGCGAGGATGCAGATGTGGCCTGGCGGGCCCAACTGCTGGGTTGGCGGTGCATCTTCGATCCCCGCGCGGTTGCCTACCACGTCCGCAGCCTGCGGCCCGGCATGCGAAGCGAACTGCCCCCCGAGATCAACATGCACTCGGTCAAGAACCGCTTTCTGATGCGGATAAAGAACATCACTCCTGGCGTGTACGCGCGAAACCTACTGGGGATCACCTTTCGCGACTTGGGGATCATCGCCTACTGCCTAGTGGTGGAGCGGCACTCCCTGCGCGCATTCGGCATGGTCCTGCGCGACTTTCGGGCGACACTCCGCAAGCGGCGCCTGATCCAGGCGCGCCGGCGCGTAGACGACTCCTATATGGTGAGCTGGTTCCGCTACCGGCCCGCCAGCAGGCCTCTCCATCTTCCCGCCTCGGTCGCATCGCCGGCCGTCGGCCTGCGCCGAAGCAGCGTCGGGCGGACCTTGCCATGAGGATTGCCCTTCTGGGCATCCGCGGCATTCCCGCCAACTATGGCGGCTTCGAGACGTTCGCCGAGGAGATTGCCGCCCGCCTCGTCGAGCGCGGCCACCAGGTCACCGTCTACTGCCGCTCACACTACGCAACCGGCGCCCGGGAGTGCCGCGGCGCGCGGCTAGTCGTACTTCCCACTCTTCGGGGCAAGCACACCGACACCGCCGTTCACACGTTCCTGTCCACTCTGCACCTGCTGCTGCGGCCGGCTGACGCGGCCATCTTCTGCAACGGCGCCAATGCTGTCTTCTCCTTTTGGCCAAGGGTCGCGGGGATTCCCACAGTGCTCAACGTGGACGGCTTGGAGCGAAAGCGCAAGAAGTGGAACAAGGCCGCCAAGGCGTGGTATGCGCTCTCCGAGCGCTTGGCCTCACTGTGCCCTGATGTTGTCGTAACGGACTCGCTGGTCATCCAGGCCTACTACCGGGAGCGCCACGGCCTTGCAAGCACCTACATCGGCTATGGTGCGCCCCCTCGAAACCACCCTCGCACAGGCAAGCTGGCGGAGCTCGGGGTCGAGCCAGGGGGCTACTTTCTCTACGTGAGCCGGCTAGAGCCGGAGAACAATGCCCTGATGGTCGTCCAAGAGTTCGAGCGCAGCGGCACGCGGCGGAAGCTTGTAGTCGTCGGGGACGCGCCGTACGCCGCCTCGTACATCCGGAAGGTGAGAGCCACACGGGATCCTCGCATCGTCTTCGCCGGCGCGGTCTATGGAGCAGCCTACGGGGACTTGCAGGCGCGCTGCCATGCCTACGTTCACGCCACGGAGGTCGGCGGCACGCACCCGGCACTGGTTGAGGCCATGGGCAGGGGCTGCGCGATTCTGTACCTCGACACGCCCGAGAATGCCGAGGTCGCTGCGCGTGCGGGCGTCGTCTACTCCGCGCGGCCCGGGGATCTGGCCTCCCGGATCGACGAGTTCGACTCCGCCGGCTTGGCCAGAATGGAACGACTGCGAGAGGCGGCCGCGCGCGAGGCGGCGTCGCGCTACGACTGGAGCGAGGTCACGGACCGATACGAACGGATCCTTCTGGCGGTCGCAGCCGGCCGCCGTGCCGTGGGTACAGTAGGGGCGGGTGATCGTGACGGCAGCCGAGGGACTGACAGTTGAAGGATTCTTCGGTCCCGGCGGGCTCCTCGCCCGAGCCATGCCCGAGTGGGAGTTGCGCGAAGGGCAGCTGGACATGGCCCACGCCGTCCAAGAGGCCATTGAAGAGCAGCGTCACCTGATCGTTGAAGCCGGGACTGGAACCGGCAAGACGCTGGCCTATCTGGTGCCGTTGGTGCTATCTGACAAGCGCGCGGTGATCTCGACCGCGACGAAGAACCTTCAGGACCAGCTCGTTCGCAAGGACCTGCCGTTCCTGCGACGGATTCTGAAGCCGCGCCTGAGGGTGGCGGTCATGAAGGGGCGCAACAACTTCTTGTGCTTGGACAAGCTCCAGGATTTCGAGCGGCGGCCGACGCTGACGGGATTGGAAGTAACAAAGGAGTTCGAGCGGATTCTGGAGTGGGCCAAGAAGACGCAGACGGGCGACCGGGCCGATGTGCCGGGGCTGGCGCGGGGCAGCAAACTCTGGCCGCAGATCGACGCCAGACGCGAGGCCTGCTCCGGCCGGGATTGTCCACTCTTCGAGGATTGCTTCGTGACTCGCATGCACCAGCGCGCACGCAGCGCCGACATTGTTGTCGTCAACCATCACCTGTACTTCGCCGACCTCTCCCTCAAGGAGGACGACTTCGGCCCGATCGTGCCGAGGCACGCCGCCGTCGTGTTCGACGAGGCGCATGCGATCGAGGCGGTTGCCGGCCAACTCTTTGGCGCATCGCTGAGTGCGTGGCGATTCGACGATCTGGCCTCGAAGGTGCAGGTGGCGGCTCGGCAAAAAGACTTCGGCTCCCGGCGCATGTCCGGCGCCGTGCGGGCCCTGCGCGCTCGCACAAAGGCATTCTTCGCGCTCTTCGATGGTGTCTCGCTCCGCACCGCGTTCACGGGGCGCAGCGAGTTCCGACGGAAGCACGAGGCGGAGTTCAGGGGCCTCGTCGGAGCGATTGACGGTGTCACGGCAGAGCTCAGCCTGGTGAAGGGGCATGCGGACCAGGCACAGCCCTTGCTGTCTCAAGGACGGGAGCTGCGATTGCTCCTGCGCACATTCTTGGCCGACGTGGATGACGCCCTGCTGGACGATGCTGAGGACTTCCCTGCAGTTGTCTCGCTGATCGAGGACACCTCTGGGCGCTTCGTCTACTGGATGGAAAAGCGACCTAGGGGCATCGTCCTGAACGCCACGCCGGTCGAGGTAGGGCCGATCTTGGATGAGCGCTTGTTCCGGGCGGAAGTGACCACAGTGCTGGCCTCGGCCACCCTCAGCATTGAGGGGGGCTTCGAGTACATTCGGTCGCGGCTAGGCCTGCGCTCCTGTTCCGAATCGGTGATACCTGGCCACTTTGACTTTCGGCGGCAAGCAGTGCTGTACGTGCCCCGCCGCATGCCGGAACCCTCGCATCCGGCCTTCACGGCGCGTGCTGCTACAGAGATCGAGGGACTGCTCGACATCACCCACGGTCGAGCCTTCGTCCTGTTCACCAGCTACAAGCAGATGAAGGCAGTCCACCCGCTGGTGTCACGCTCGCTGATGTACCCATGCCTCATGCAGGGAACGGAGCCCAACGCCCGGCTGCTCGCAAGGTTTCTAGAGACGGAGCACTGTGTGCTGTTCGCTACCGCGAGTTTCTGGCAGGGGGTCGATGTCCCCGGACATCGGCTCAGCTGCGTGATCATCGACAAGCTGCCGTTCGCCGTGCCTACCGATCCTGTCGTCCAGGCGAGGCTGCGCCGAATCCACGCTCAAGGCGGCAATCCGTTCGCCGAATTCCAGCTTCCGGTCGCGGCTCTCTCCCTCAAGCAGGGCTTCGGCCGGCTGATCCGGTCCACATCGGACCGTGGTGTCTTGGCTCTGCTGGACACGCGTGTGCGGACCAAGCCCTATGGGCGCGTGTTCCTCAACAGCCTCCCCGACTTCGAGGTCACCGACGATCTCGGGGCGGTGCGGGCATTCTTCGGCGCTGGGGATGCGGTCAGCCAAGCAGTTCAAGGACCGCTTGGTCGGCGAAGAGCATTCCCTCGTCGGTGAGCCGCAGCGTCGGCTGCTGCACTCTCAGCCAGCCGCGCGCGGCCAGTCGGCGGGCGGGTGGCAGCAGTTGCCTCCACTCGTCCGTTCGGAGGCGGATCCCGTCCGAGGCACGCAGGCCGGTCAGGACGCGGTCCTCCAGCAGGCGGGCAGCGTCTAGCTCCTCCTTCCTGTCAAGGGGTGAGCGCGCGGCGTCAATACGCGAGACGTATTCTGGCGCCGAGGGTACGTTTTGCCGGCGCACTCTGCCATTGAAGGAGTGCGCGTCGCTGCCGTATCCCACATAGGGCTCCATGCGCCAGTACTTCAGGTTGTGGAGGCTGCGGGCCCCGGTGCGCGCAAAGTTGGATACTTCGTAGCGCTCATAACCCAACCCACGCAGGCCCTCTACGGCGGTCAGGTACATGTCGACGATCTCGTCCTCGGATGGCACGTGAAGGGCACCGTAGCGTTGGCCCCCGGACTGCAGTTCCCGTCCCAAGCGGCTCTCATCGTCGGCCTCCAGCATGTAGACCGACACGTGTTCCACGTCGACGCGCTCAACCCACTCCAGAGACCGCTCCCAAGTGGCGCGGGTCTGGCGTGCGAGGCCAGCGATCAGGTCGACTGAAATCTGGCGGATTCCCCCGTCCCGCAGGAGCCGGATCTGGGACAGCACGGTCTCCGGAGTGTGGCGCCGGCCGGACTGTCGCGCGACCCGGGGGTCGAAGGACTGGACGCCTAGGCTGGCGCGGGTCATTCCCGCCTTGAGCCACTCTCTCAGGCGCCCCGACGTCGCCTCGCCCGGCGCGACTTCGATGGTGGCCTCGGCCCACTCGCGGGCAGGCAGGCAGGCCGCGACCAGCGCGAACTCCTGTGGTTCGAGCATGCTCGGGCTTCCCCCGCCCAGATAGAGCGTGTCCGGGTCTCCGGGATCGGTCTCTCGCAGTTCTGTCGATAGGCACGAGATGTAGCGCGTCCTGAGCGACCGCCGGTAGACCTGGGAGCTGAAGTTGCAATACGTGCACTTCTGCGCGCAAAACGGGATTGAGACGTACAAGCCGGGCCGGACTGGTCCCCCGACGGCCTGCTTGCCCCGTTGCGCCCGACGCGGCACATCGCCGGCATGGCCCTTACTCTGACGGCGACGGGGGCCATGGCCGTTCGGCTTGGCCGTCTCGGGCGTCACTTCCGTTCCCATGCCTGGGACGATCAGGCTTGGGGAAGCATCGCCAGCGGTGCTAGAAGACCAGCTTCAGGGCCATCTGAACCTGGCGTGGTGCGCCCAACGTCCTCACGACCCGCCCGAATGCTCCGTTGGTTACCGTGACAGGTCCCCCGGCGATCGGCACGCCGAACACCGGAGAGTTCGTCAGATTGAAGAACTCGGCTCGCAACTGAGCGGTCAGTTTCTCGTGAATCCGGAAGTTCTTGCCCAAGGAAATGTCGGCATTGGCGATGCCGTCCTGTCGCAGCTCATTGATGTACCGTGGTGCTGTTCCTTGCTCGAACCGTGCCGGAGCCTCGAACGCGTCTGTGTTGAACCACCGCTCAGGCGTCGGATTGCTGAGCTTGGGACTGCCCACAAGATTCGAGCGCTTCACGCCAAAGCCAAACGCTCCCAAGGTATTGGGCGCACGTATGTTGATCGGCACTCCGGCGCTGAAGCGAATAGTTCCAGCCACCTGCCAGCCTCCGACGACGGCATCGAGGGCCCTGCCCATGTTGCCGCCGATTGCGCGTCCCCTGCCTACGGGGAACTCCCACACGAGGTTGGTCACGAAATCATGCGGAAGGTCGTGTGCGCTGACGGAGTAGTCGCTTGAGGGGTCGAACACATCGCGGAAGGCATCGCTAACGAACCAGCCTTGGTCCTCCGAGGCATTGTCTTCGGCCCTCGCCCACTGGTAGCTGCTCAGGATTGTGAGACCTTCAGAGAACCGGCGCGTGAACTTGACGTAGAGTGCGTTGAAGTTTGACGTGGCTCCCTTGCTGCTCCGGGCAACGTTGACGTTGTTGAATTGAGGGTGGAGCCGCAGGAAGCGATGCATCGGTGCAGTACTGCCGCTTAGCGGCCCCGACGCTATGTGCCCGAAGAACGGGTTCGGGACCCTGTCATTAAGTCGCTCACCCATGCTGAGGTTCTCTATCGGGACTTGATTGAAATTCCGATTCGATCCCCAAGCGAACTTTCTGCCACGATTTCCGGAGTACCCGATCTCAAACACGGACCCTGGGGCCACTTCGTACTGAAAGTCGAGACTGAAGCTCTGGACATAGGGGGTCGGGTGGTCACGAGGCCAAGCGTTGACGTTGGCACCAAGAGCTGTAGCCAGACCTAGGGAAGTTCCTGTTGGCATATCCGGTCCATTCGGAAAGGGATTGCTCAACAGATTGACCGGTACGACTCCATCCGGGTTTGTCTCCCATGTGGATCGCAGGTCGAAGCCATCCATCCCGCTCACTCCGGACTCAATATAGGTCTGAGAGTAAGAGACACCGTAGCCGCCCCTCATCACCAACCTGTCCGTGATCTTGTAGCTCAGACCAAGTCGCGGTGCCCAATCTCTCGCGTCCAGCGCCGTGATGCCTCGGTTGTCCGGGTTGGTGAAGTTGACTCCTCCCCTAACGGGGAATCCTGCAGTGTCTCCGATCGGGTTGGAGACGTTGAAATCAAAGTACGCTTGACGCTCGAAGCGTTCGGTCCGCGGATGCTGCTGCTCATATCGCAATCCCAGAGTTAGAGTCAGGTCGGTCGTGACACGCCAAGTGTCTTGGAAGTACCACGCAACATACTTCTGAGTGAAGGCCGGATCGCCCGAAAACCTGACGCTTCCCCCGCCAACTCCCAGCAGCAGTGACGCCACCGAGTTTCCCACGACACCACTGTTCCCGACGGCAATAGGGCCGGTAGTGGGCCCCCGGCTGAACGACAGTTCCGGTGTGCGAGAATCAAGGAAGTTCCACTGAATTGCCTCAAAATTAAACCCAAACTTGAGACTGTGATTTCCGCGCTCATTGGTCACATTGATGCCCGCTGTATGTGTCCTGCGTATATTTTGAAACAGTCGCGCACGTCCGATAGTGCTGTATTCTCTGAGAGCGTATTGGCCCAAATTCTGATTCTGGAATAGATCCGCATAAGACTGCGGATAACCTAGGTCAGTCAGACTTGTTCCATCCACATTCGGAATTGGGTTTGCAAATCGATGACCACCCCCCGTGCCCGCGTTGAAATTGATCACCCAAGTTGCTGAAGGAACAATAGTGTTGCTCCAACTGACATTGTAGAACGGTTGTCCGTTCTCAAATCCAGTATCTGCTCCGTTGTCAAAAAACCGCGGACTGTTGTTCAGCAAGTCTGATCGGCTCCAACGAACGAATGTGCTGTAGGTTTGACTCTTGGTCCAGTCAACACGGGTATCGTATCGATCAACTTCCTGACGAAATGGGACCGTCTTGAAGAAGTTGTTCACGTTGGTCACGCCGACTCCTTGGCGCGTTGGACTCGGAAACAGTTTGAGGACATTGACCGCTACCGGATCAAACCGAGATGCAGGAATTAGGTTGCCAGGGAACGCATCGCGAATGAATCCTCCGCCATCCGGGTTTGCGCGCGTCGTGAAAGGGTCATAGATCTGTTGCAGCGAGCCATTCCCGTTGAAGCTCTGGCTGAAGTCGCCCGCACGCTCGAGCGACGGCGGCATGGTCTGGACAGTTGTCCGGGCGGACGGAAGCCGCATGGCCTCGTAGCCGAACAGGCCATAGATCCCACGTGTTCGCCAGATCGGCCCCGTGACATTCAGTCCGACCTGATTGCGCTTGAACTCGGGGCGGTTGTTGCCGGCGCGATTGCGCTCCCACTGATTGGCGTCGAGGTTGTCGTTGCGGTGAAACCAGAACAGGGACCCATGGAAGGCATCGCCGCCTCCTTTGGTCACCAGGCTGACCACGCCATTGGCGACCTTGCCGAACTCAGCGTCATAGGTGTTGCGCGCGATCTGCATCTCCTGGACGGCATCGACAGAGGGCGTGCCGAAGGTGGCACCCCAGTCCCCGCCCTTGTTGGTCACACCGTCGACGTTTACCGTGTTGCTGGCCTCCCGACCGCCGTTCATCGAGAAGAGGCCGTAGTCCTGGTCGCTCACGCGGTCCTGGAGCTGGGTGCGACCGCTGCGGGCGAACATCGAGATGACGCCCGCGTTCGCGTGGACGAGGGCGAGAGGGTTCCGGAAGTTGATCGGAAGCTGCGTGATCTCTTCGGTGTTGAGGGTGTTGCTCTGGTTGGCGGACTGAGTGTCCAAGATAATCGCAGCAGCGGCGACCTCAACGGTTTCCGTGACCTCACCGAGCTCGAGGGCGGCATTCACCTCCGCGTCTTGGTTGGCTTGGAGCCGGATACCGGACCTCACGAATCTTTTGAACCCGGGAGTGGACACCGACAGTTCGTATGTACCCGGCTGGATCTGTGAGAGCGTGTAGCGGCCCTCCACGCCACTCTCCTGCTGGCGCTCATCCCCGGTGTCGGAATTGGTCAGCACGACTGTTGCCCCGGGAATGACCGCCCCGCCCGGGTCGGTCACAAGTCCAGTGACGCTGCCGGTTGTCAACTGCGCGTTTGCGGGGGCCGCCGCAAGCAGGAATGCGAGGCAGCAGAGTGTCGCGCCTCTTAGGGAATGGGGAGCAGCCATGGATCTTCGTTCTCCTGGGTCGTCTTCAGGTGTGCCCAGTTTGGTGTCTCGGCTGCGTGTCCAGGTTCAGGGGCCGCGCCCCCGACACGCCGAACTGTGGCACGGGAGAGATTAGCAGAGGCACGCCCCGGCGTCAACGCCCCTTTCCGACGGACTTGCACTCGACGATGTTACCGTCGCTCGTCATTGACGTGGGGGGACCGGTGTGGCTGGCTTGGGTACTGGCCGGCACATGTCTCACGGTCAGTCATCAGTGCGTAGCTAACTCATGTCTTTTGAGGCCTGCGGCCAAGCCCTCGCAGCAGCCGTCAGGAATCCCGCTCGTTGCTCTGGACGCGCCGGTAGCGAAAGCGCGGCGCGCCGCTACTGAGCCAGATCTACTACCACTGGAGCTGACAGAGGCCACTTAGGATTATCAAGGCCCGGGACCTGTCGCCGATACTCTTTATCGACCTTGACGTTGCACAGCTGTTTGACGATGGCTTTTGTGCCGAGGATTAGCTGCAGTTTCGAGGTGAGCGGTTTCTTTGAGGAGGGTCCGAAGTTGTAGCCCGGCCCGGTTTCCTTGTGGCAGCATCTGTACCGATCGTACAGGTCAGAAAACCCCAGGTTGAGTAGGCGATTCAGTGCCTTCTTCTCCGCTTTCGTATAATGTGGACTGTCCAACACGACGTTGAACTCGCCTGCTAGGACGGAGCGCCGCGACCCTGAATCGCACCGCTCAATATGCTCACGCAGCTGCTGCAACCACGCCATCTTAGGGTGCTTCTTACAAGGCACATAGACAGACGAGAACTCGAGATCCTCCGCGCGGACCGTAAGGAACCGTGCACCAAGATTCTCCTCACAGGGCAGCAGGCCGCATTGCATCACCTTCGGCTTCTTCCGGCTCAGTACGGCAACGCCCCAACCATTTAGCCACTGTCCCTCGCAAATGTGGAACTTCGAATGATAGCCTGCATTCTCAAACCGTCGTCGTAAGCTCTTGCGCTGATGCTCTGCCGCAAGCGTCTTCTACAGAGCAACTATGTCCGGCCTCCGGCTCTCTAGCCAATGGCATAGAAGGTCTAGGTGAACATTGATGCTGCCGATGCACCAAGTTGCAATTCTCACCGTTACGATCATACTGCGGCACCGGTCGGGGATGCCCGCAAACCGACGACCGGTCGTCTCGCGGCTACTACGTTCTCAGAACCTGGTTGGGCCGTTCGCCGATGGCTTCCCACTATGCGACCTATAGGTATTTCGGACTCCCCCTACGTTGAGCTCTTGCGACGCGTGCTTCACCGTCGAACTGCCGGTGGCCGACAAGACGTCGGAGCGGTCTTACTGGACCCGTCGGCATGAATCCCACAGTTCCTGACACCGAAGGGTCGGCATGGGGTCGCCCCTGTAGCCAAGACTCATCTTGGATGGCGTGTTCCTCTTAGTGTCATGGTGTTCTGAAGCGAGACATAGCCGCAGGTAGAGCAGATTAGCACCTTGCGGCTTGACCGTTCTTTATCGGTAGTAAGTCGCATGCGGTCGAGCTACTGCGGTAGCCCGTGCTCGGCACGGTCGCCGACGAGCCCGATTGGCTCTGTCGCGCTGGTGCGCTGTGTGGACGGACCATTTCGCGGCGGCCCGCGGTCGCTGCAGCCTGGCGCACGTTACGCCCCCGTGCACTGGGATTCTGGCCGGGGGTGCCAGCAGCATCTGGATCTCGTGCCTCTCAGGCGCCCGACAGCCAGCATGAGCTGGTTGCCGTCAAGGGAGACACACCGTTCTCGGCGACCGACCTCCCGCCTCGCTCTGGCGCGAGAGCCGCGCCGACAACCATCTCATGCAGCTGGAGTGTCGGGCGCGCAGTCCAAGGCATTGCGGTGGCCAGCGCGCATCGGTAGACCGAGCTTGGCCATTGGTCCTACCGTCAGCGATGCTGGGCTGCTGGCCGAGTTCCGGGACAGCACGTGCAAGCCTGTTCCAGGAACTGTGATCCAGCACTTTCTCGAATTCCGACCAGTCCGGCACCGACGACAACACATCCGTTAGGACCCGCGTCTTGTCAGCTCTCCTATCCCTCGTGCGAATAGTGCAGGGTCACCAGCACCGCCCGCGTGACCGGCTTCGAAGCTAGCCATTCGATCGGCATGTGCCCCTAGTCTCGAACCTACTACCTGCACGAAGAGGCCAAGGCACACAACCACTCACCCCCGGGCCAGTCCAAGTGGACGTCTCGCACCCTTTTCGGACGCCCAGACGTGCACCTCAGTCTAGGTCGAGGTCCGGAAACACCTCAGCCAGGGACTTGGCGCCCAGCGCAGTCGTGAATCGGGTGTCCAGCTCAGACGGCGAGGCCCCTGCGATGCGACTGCGAACCGGACGTGGCAGCCGACCGAAGCGATGCTCCAGCAGCTGCGACAACGTTCCCGCCATCCCTTGCGCCATCCCCTTGTCAATCAGTTCCTGCACGATCTGGCCCACCACTGCCTCACCCCTCCCCG
>JAPPMC010000314.1 GCA_028819235.1 Bryobacterales bacterium | reverse complement strand
CCGCGTCTCAGCAGGAGCCCCGCTCGTGACTTATGGGGCAAGGGCAGGCCCCGGCCCTACGAAGAGCTGTACGACCTGCAGGTCGATCCGGTGGCCCTCAAGAACGTTGTGCACAAATCCGGGTACAGCGCCGCCCTGAACGCCCTGCGGACCCGGCTGGACAACTGGCGGGTCGAGACCGACGATCGCATGCCGGCGAAGCCCCGCAAGGACGGGTGGACCCGCGACGGAGTGCCCCTGCCGCACAACCAGCCCTGGTACGACCGCTACATCCAGGCGGGGGGACGAAGCAGCTTTGAGAAGTTCTGAGCCGGAGAGAGGGAGCGTCGATTCTGACGCATCCCGGTCAGGCACGAGGGGGGCTCGCCGTGTGGAGGAGGTGCGGGCCATGAGAGCTTGTGCATTGACGATTGCGGCGACAGCACTCCTGTCGTGCGGCCCGGTCGGAGAGCGCGATGGGGATACGGTGCCGCTATGGGGCCGTTGGGAATCGTCGTTCACCGCCAACGGGGAGGTGTCGGAGACCGCAGAATTCACAGTGCAGTTCACTTCGCCGAGCGGCGTGGCGCGAACGGTCGACGGATTCTGGGATGGGGAGAGCACTTGGAGAGTGCGCTTCATGCCCGGCGAACCTGGTCAATGGACGTACCGAACCGACGTCGAGCCTGAGGCTGGGGGCCTCAGTGGTCTGGAAGGTTCGTTCTCTGTGGCGGCCTCGGAAATGCCGGAGGCACGCTTCCTGAGGCATGGTTCAGTTGGCGTGTCTGACGATCGACGTTATCTGGCCCACGCGGACGGGGAGCCATTCCTTTGGATCGCGGACACGGCTTGGAACGGGGCCCTGATGTCCACCGACGAGGAATGGGGAGCGTACCTGGATGACAGGAAGGCGAAGGGGTTCAGCGCAGTCCAGCTGGTCACCACTCAGTGGAGGGCAGCACTTGCAAACGCTGAGGGAGCGGTGGCCTACACGGGATTCGACGACATCCGCATCAACCCGCGCTTCTTCGACCGCATGGACCGGCGGATCGACGACGTCAACGCCGCCGGGCTCCTCGCGGCTCCCGTGCTGCTGTGGACCTTAGGAGAGCCCGAGCGAAACCCGGGCAGGCTCCCGGAGAGCCAGGCCATCCGGCTGGCGCGCTACATCGTCGCCCGCTACCAGGCCAACCACGTCGTCTGGTTCTTGGCGGGCGACGAGAACTTCTCCGGGGAGACGGGGGAGCGCTGGCGCCGCATCGGCCGGGGAGTATTCGCGGGCCGGGAGCATGCGCCTGCTACGCTCCACCCGCGAGGACGGCAGTGGTTCTTTGACGAGTTCGCCGGTGAAGACTGGCTCGACCTGATCATCTACCAGAGCGGACACGGTGGAGGGCCGCAGACGATGGAGTGGCTCCAGTCCGGCCCGCCATCGCAGAAGTGGAGGCAAATGCCGACCAGGCCCGTGCTGAACTCCGAACCGGGATACGAGGACATTCTGGCCCTCGAGATCGGCGAGCCCCACACCGCTGACGACGTTCGTCCCCAGCTCTGGTGGAGCCTGCTCAACGCGCCGTCCGCAGGCGTCACGTACGGGGCGCACGGAATCTGGAGCTGGGAGCGCGAAGCCGCAGTGGCCCTGAACCACGATCGTTTCGGAGTTGCCCAAGCCTGGAGCGACGCCTTGGAATTTCCGGGCAGCGCCCATGCGGGCCACCTGGCAGGTTTCTTTGGGCCACTCGCGTGGTGGACGCTACGGCCTAGGCCGGATCTGGTCACAGAACAGTCCGAAGATCGTCGCGAGCACGTGGCGGTGGCCGCATCCGAAGACGGCAAGCTCCTTGTGGCCTACTTGCCAGTCGGGGGAACGCTGCGGCTCCAAGAGGGCGAGAAATGGCAAGGGCTGGACGCGACGTGGTTCAATCCCCGGACGGGTGCGCGGGTCCTAGGCACTACGGCAGACCTCTCCGCACCGGCCGATGGAGACTGGGTGCTCCTGCTGACGGCCGGCTAGCGTTGGCCGCGATTCGCGGCGGGTGCGGTAAACGCCCTAACTGTCGGCTATGTCGGACACGCTCAATCATCGTCCTCACCCGGTTGACGAGGGGGCTGACTGGCTCGATCGGGGAAGTGGTTTCTGTGGCGGTGTGCGCCATCCCGAGCTGCTCGTCCCGCGGAAGGCTGCCATTGCCGCACTGCGGGCTGTGGAAACAGGCCCGTTCCAGTGTCAGCTCGCCCAGCGCGCTCATGAATGTCTTGCGGCGCCACCCGGCGTAGCGCGCCGGCTTCCCGCAACTGCGGAGGCGGATTCGGTCGGCACCGTCGGAGCGGTCGCGGTTGAGGGGCGTCTCGACGGCCCGGGCAGCCAGTTGCAAGGCCATGCGGCGGACATAGGTCTCGAGAGCTTCGAAGTCGAGCTCGTCGGCAGCCCCGGGTGCGATGAGCCGCGCTAGTTCTTCTTCGAGGGCGGCCTCGAAGTCTTGCCTGCAGGCTTCTTACTCCGGCCTGCCGCGCTGGCGCTGTCTTGCATGCGCGACTGGCACAGATCGTCGCTGGTCTCGATGAGGTCCGCCACGAGCCGTCTCAGACTCTGGCACTCGGAGATCTGCGCACGCGTCCGCGGCAGTTGGGACTCGCGCGTGCGAATCGTGCGTGTCTTGCCGCGCACCGGGCGGGTGAGCAGCCAGTAGGGGCCGTGCCCGAGGTGCTCCTCCGCCGCGCAGCGTCAGGTGGGCTTGCCGCAGCGGGGTAATTTCGCCATCAACCTAAATTCGGCAGTTAGCACGCATTCTGGGGCCGTCAAATTCACACAGACGGGG
>JAPPMC010000291.1 GCA_028819235.1 Bryobacterales bacterium | reverse complement strand
AGCCGTTATTCCTTCACACCCGACGCACCGTGGTGCCTGTCGCGCCTTGTCTGCGCCCGGGTGCGCTGGCCGAGCCCCTCAGGGCCGTTTGCCCCTTGGGAAACGGTGGTTGCTCTTCGGTGCACGGGCCAGTGAGAGTAAACCACATGAGTGTTTTGGCGGCTTGCAGGCTGACCAAGCCAACCTCCAGCCGCTCCGTGGCGGGAGTCCTGTAGCGCATTTCCTACCGTGGCCCTGAGCCGCTGCCCGTAAGCGGCGACCTTCCCAAGATCGTTCAGGCGCTCCGGGTCCGCGCAGACGCGTGGGCGTATCCATGTGCCGCTCGGCACGGAACGCCGCCGCGAGCGCTTGGGGATGCGCTGGAATCCAGAGCATACGAACCCTCTCGCCCGCCACTCACACCAACGAAGCCCTCCTCCGCCGGAGCCAACTCGAAAACCGCAACCAGACGCCTGTGCTTCGTGGGCAGTTCGCCCACCTCTTCGGCCAACTTGGGGAACAGTTGACCTTGAAACGCATCCGTTATGGGCGATGACAAGACACATACGCATGTGGTACGTTCGAGACCTCTTAACCACCACATACTGAGGAGAGACCCGTGTCCAGAAATCGCCCTCACGCGAGCGGTTTTGCAAGAGGCTCGAGTGCCAGTTCCTCAAGGAGCGGAAACCGTATGGCTAGAATCAACTACAGGAAGAAGTGGGACTGGGAATATGAATTGAACGAGAAAGTCATCTACCAGTATAAGCCCTCGCGAGCACGGAAAGCCAAAAAGTTCAAATGGAACGCGCAACATGCATATTTTGAGATTACGTCTTCAGAGATAACCGTAAACGAAGGATATTCATGGGATGGACTAACCGGCTGGACGGATGCTGAAGTCACCATGCGGGCGTCCCTCATCCACGATGTTCTCTACCAGGCGATCGAAGAAGGACTGCTTGATCGGAGCCGGGACCGTAAGTTGGCCGATCTAATCTTCCGGGATATCCTGATGGAGGATGGCACGAGACGGCGTTGGGCAAAGATGTTGTACAAATTTGTCCGGTGGCTTGGGTAAACGGCGCTTCCGGATTTGGTGTGGGCGTCGGGTCTGCCGGGGACTGGCGACGCCCACACCGAATCTGGAAGCAGCAGGAAAGGACACCATGAAGAGGATCATCGTGACCGCTGTAATCGCCGCCATACTGGCGGGATGTACTGGCAACGAATCAAGCGTCGCGATTCGTGAAGGTGGCAAAATCTCCATGACCGTCACAGCCACCGGAAAGTCGGTAAAGCCCCACGCTGAGTACAGAGAAATGAAACGACAACTAGATGCTCTTTGCGACGCGGCCTTCCCGCCGCCACCCGATTCAACCGGGTCTGGCTTTACCGTTACGCCGCTTATCGCGCTGAAAGAAATTGCGGGGACGATCGGTGCGATTGCCAAGCTTCCAGACATCGTAGGTGCTTTACAAAGCCGCACAAAGATCACGGTTGAGGGCTCGTGCGTGAATGGGTCACAAAGTGATGACCGCTAGGGACTACCGGTTGTTGAAGGAACGGTCGACGCCTTCCAAGCAATTCTCGAAGGGAAGGTTTCGGACGGTCCGCATCTCGGCAGACGGAGAAAGAACAGGGAGATAGCGCACCGCCCCGGCCGGGACGTGACCATGTCGGCGCCGAAGTGGGGGTTGCTCTTGGGCGATGGTCAGCGGCGCCGAACGTATCGTCGATGCGCATGACGGGGCGGTGAGGACGACGCTGGGCTGGGTCGAGAAGAACGCCGTGCTCACCCGGATGCAGAACGGGACGACCGGGGCGATGGTGCACACCGGCGACCAGAAGACGGTGGCGGCAAGTGGAATCCTGCGCGGATCGCCGCCGCCAAGGGTGGCGTCGAGATGTTCCGTAGCGAGACGATGGAGCTTCAGGCCGGTGACCGGGTGAGGTTCACGCGCAACGATCCGTCCTCCGATCTCACCAACGGGCAGGTTGCCGAGGTGGAATCCCTGGAGAAGGACGGCGTCCGCTTCCGTCTGGAGGACGGCACGCACGCCAAACTTGGCGGCAAGGATGCCCAACTGGGTCACATCGACCATGCCTGGGCGTCCACTATCCACTCCTACCAGGGCCGGACGGTGGACCGGATCGTTGCGGCAATGCCCGTCGGCAACCGCGAGCTGGTCAACCAGAAGTCCTTCTACGTTGTCATAAGCCGGGCGCGGGACGCGGCAGAACTCATCACGAATGATCCCGAACGGCTAGCCGATCAGTTGCAACGGGCCACCGGGGAGCGGGTAGCGGCGCTTGATGCCGTGGCTCCGGAGGCCGAACTGGATGTCGGAAAGGACCGCCAGTTGGCTTTCGACCTGGAAGTCGGAGAGGCTGAAAGCCCGAACGAGGCCGCGCAAAGCACACTCGAGGTAGACCGGGAAAGCGACCGGACCGACGAGCGCGAGGGTTGGACCGATCAGGAGATGGAGCGGGACGGCGACTCGCAAGACTCCGTTCCCCAGTCCGAACGGAAAACATACCGGCGCCCGAGGAAATATTGTGCGAGTTGGATCTCGATCTGTAAGCACCCTCCCTCCTTCCGGCCACGCCCACAGCTCATTTCTCAGCGAGAACCCTCTGGATTACAGGCACGGTTTCTTTCCAGGACTTGTCCAAGGACGGGTCCGCAGCGGGTTCCGCGATCATGGGCCTGCGCGGGTCTGTCACGAGCGCGGATCGATTCTCTACGGAACCAACCTGGTATCTCCCATGCTCCTGTCCGCGCATGCGCACCTTGGGAAAACGCCGAATCCTTGGGAAAGACCGA
>JAPPMC010000123.1 GCA_028819235.1 Bryobacterales bacterium | reverse complement strand
CCACCGTCACCGTCGCGATCTCGGGCCATTCCGGCACCGACCTGACCCTCGACACCGCGAGCCTGACCTTCTCGACCTCCACCTGGGACACTGCGCAGACGGTGACCGTCTCCGCGGGTCAGGACGACGACACCTCCAACGACTCCGCCACGCTCACGCACACGGCCTCGGGGGGCGGCTACTCGCTGACGGCGACCCTTGCGGTGACGGTCACCGACACCACGGTAGGCGGTGTTTCCCTGTCCCTGTCACCGACTTCCGTGAGCGAGGACGCGGAACCGACGAATATCACCCTCACGGCCACTCGCAGTGAAACGGGCGGCGGGAGAGCAATCGATGTGCCGGTCTCCGTCACGGGCGGCACTGCGCAGGCCGGAACGGACTACGTCGAGATCTTCCCGCTGACGATCCGGATCGCTGCAGGCCAGCCGGCTGGCTCAGAGGACATCACATTCGAGCCGATAGACGATGAAGATGCCGAGAGCGACGAGACCGTGGTCTTCGCAACTGGCGGCGATGACTTCAGGACCGCTTCAGCGCGTCTGACGATCAGAGACGACGATCGGGTCGACAGCAAGGGAAGCGAGACTCCGTCGCTCACGTTGTGGACCGAGCGGCTGGCGTATCCGCCGCACGAGCCTGTAAGGCTGTGGCTGGACATCGACCCTCGCGGCGACGACCGCACCTATACGGTCTTCCTGTATCTCGAGAGTGTTGAGACGGGCGTGCGGCACTACATTGCCCCGCAGACTGCATCCATGCAGTTGCGGGGGGCGGTCGTCGACCAGTACGGTGCCGGCAGGGAGGCTTGGAGAGCGCGAAGCCTCAGGCGCATCGAGCGCGAGCTCGCATGGGAAGGGCAGGTGCCGCATGCGGGCCTGTGGCACTTTGCCGCCGAACTTCGCAGCCCCGGTTCGGCCCAAGCGTTGAAGAGGGCTTACGCCAAGTTCGTTGTCCCACGCCGCGGTTTGCGATTGATCAACACCCCCGGAACCGTCCGGGCCTTCACCGAGGACGCCCAGTGGACCAGCGACTGGGTCTACATTCTCAGGGACCAATTGGTGGTGAAGAGCGGTGCGACGCTGACAGTCGAGGCCGGCACGCTGATCCAGGCTTGGGGCCGATCAGCCGGCATTGTCGTCGAGCCAGGCGGCCGCCTGCGTGTGCGGGGACGCCGCGAATCGCCGGTGGTGATGACGTGCCTTGCGCCGGTCGGAGAGAGATTCCCCGGCTGCTGGGGTGGCCTAAAGCTCTTCGGCCACAAGGAGGGGGACGGTCACCCCCCCCCGCAGCGCTACGCGCTGCTGTCAGGCGACAGCAGCCCGCTCGGCATCAACGGGGAGGACTCTGGCATCGAACTGCGATTCTTGCGCGTCGAGTTTGCCGGAGCGCAGACAGCCCCCGGAGAACACCGTGCGGCGTTCGAACTCGTCGACTCCGGCTCACAGGCTGCGATTGACCATGTGCAGGTCCACGCCTCGGCGGGCGACGGATTCGCGTTCCGGGGCGGCGCCGCCCATTGCGATCATTGCGTGGTCAGCGAGGCCCGAGGATCTTCGCTGACGTGGTCTCAAGGCTGGCAGGGCTCGGCACAGTTTCTCTACGTGCAGCAGGGCAGCCGTGCCCACTCGGCAATCCGCGGCAGCGCGACCACGTCGGAGCAGTCGGCAGGCGGGCCGGAGTTCATGAATTCGACACTGGTTGGAGGGTACAATCTCAACGTGATCGGCGGTTCGCCTGGGACGAGCACCTCCATCGGGCCGGCCATCCTGCTGCAAGGAGATGCGGCGATCCGGATGGGCAACCTGATCGCTGTGGGATTCGCCGGATTCGCGATCGACGGCACTTCGAACAGCTTTGCGGAGGGCCGAAGCAGCCTTGAGGACGCGATCCTGCACACCAACGCAATACGACACATCACGAGGGGCCAAGTCACCGAGGAATACAGTCCCCATGTATCATTCCTCGAGCGCGACCCGTACCTGCTGAACATCCGGTACGAGGCAAACCCGGACCCGAGGCCGAAGAGCGGCTCTGCAGCGCTTCGACTCGGGAATGCGATCGTTCCGCCGTTCGCACCCGTGTATTCGCGAGCGGGGCACTTCCTCGGTGCGTTCAGGAAAGTGAACTGGCTTGAGGAATGGACATTCTTCGGCCCGGAGCGCGATTACGAGACACCAGATGAGTGACAGCGGCGGAGGCAGCGAGCACGGCCTCCGCCGGCCAAGGAGACTGTTGATGGCCGGACGGCGAATCGGGGCTGCCATGCTCGCTATGCTATGCGCCGCCCCATACACTGCAGAGGGGCAAGCCGAGCGCCCGGACACACGGAGCCGCGACGAGGCTTCCCGGTTCGTGCCTTCTCCCGCAGAGTTGGCGATCTGGACAGAGAGGCCCGGCTACCTGAGATTTCATGATTTGATTCGTGTGTACCTCACGGCGGATCCCAACGGAGACCGACGCGATTTCAGCGAGTTTCTGTTTCTCGAGGACATCCAAACAGGGAATCGAAGGTATCTGGGCGGCACGGCTTCCTCCAGATGGCTCCGCGACGAAATAGTCGACTCGACCGGCATGCGATCTTGGCAGTGGGTCAGCGCACGGGTCGCACCCAGGTCAGCCTCCAGAATCTGGACGGGGCGCATCGTCGATCCAGGCCTGTGGCAGTTTGTGGTCGAACTGCGCAGCCCTGACACTACCGAGGTCATCAAGAGAGCCCATGCGAAGTTCGTCGTCTCCGCGAGAATCCCCAAGCCAGTCGGCACTCCCGGGGCCAACACTGAGATTGCCACCGACACGACGTGGACCAACCAGGTGATTCACAGCCTGCGCGGGAGGGTGTTCGTCAATGCCGGCGCGACATTGACAGTCGAGCCCGGCACACTGGTGCTGGCCAAGGGGCCGGAGGCTGCAATCGTGGTGGAGCAAGGGGGCAGGATCGTCGCCGCAGGCCGTCCAGAGGCACCCATCGTTATGACCTGCGATGACGCGCTCGGCGAACGCTCGGCGGGTTGCTGGGGCGGCCTCGTGATCTTGGGGAGGGCTCCCGCCACGCCGGGCACGGATGCGTTGGAGAGCTTGGTGCCGACCACAAGGTCAGTCTTTGGTGGAGAAGATCCCTTCGATGCGAGCGGGATCCTGCGCTACCTCAGGGTGGAGTTCGCTGCAGCGGGCTCCGCTACCGGCACGGAGATGGGTGGGATCGGCTTCTACGGCGTCGGTTCAGGCACCATAGTCAGCCACGTCCAGTCCCACGCGAGCGCGGGCGACGGCATCCGGTTCGTGGGCGGAACGGTCAACTGTAGGTACTGCGTGTCGAGTGGCGCGGCGGACGATGGGCTTGATTGGTCCCAAGGGTGGCAGGGCAGTGCACAGTTCCTTTTCTTGGTGCAGGATCCTAGCGTTGGCGACTGCGCGATCGAAGGCCGGGGTCCCTATCAGGGGCTCGGCGTCGTGCCGCTTGGCTTACCCAAGCTCTACAACGTCACGGCCGTCGGCAGCGCAGCAGCCACTTCCGGCACTAGTGACGCACAGGACTGCGGGATCTTGCTCCATCGGGGTGGGGCCGCAATGTTCAGAAACGTCATCCTGACTGGCTTCCCCGGGGGGCCGATGGTCATGCGGGGCAGCTCTGCGATGTTTTTCCGCAATCGAATCAGCAGCGTGACTCACGCGATCATGCACGCGAACGGTGGCTTGGCCGGAGGCTCTCGAGCAACGAACGGCACGGAGCATCATGTCGTCTACTCAGACGCAGACCCGAAGCTTGTCAGTGTAAGGTACCGTGCAAATCTCGAACCCAGACCAATGCTGGAGTCTCCAGCCAAGATGATGGGAGCGGGAGTGACACCGCCTTCTGACGGCTTCTTGGATACTCGCGCACAGTGGATTGGCGCATTCAATGACTCCAACTGGCTCGAAGAGTGGACATTCTTCGGACCGGAATCGGAGTATTGCCCGGAGAGTACAAGAAATACGGAGATCGGAGGCTGCGACTGACCTCTCGGCAACACCTGGTCTGATCAAATGCGACTGATCACTAGGCCGGATCAGCCGTCTCCGCGAATGTGACGCCTTCGCTGGGCATGCTGACTGCGGAGTTCAGGGGTTCAATGGCGTAGAGAGCCATCTGAAGCAGCCAATACTGTCTAGACCTTCAAACCCTCATCGTCGCAGCAACCCGTCGTGGTGGAATCAGGGAGGGCATAACAAGGGATTGAAGTTATTGAAGTTTCCTGAGCAGACGCGGAGTAGAACCGCTGGTACTATAGAGATTTGAGAAGTCATGGCGATCCCGAACACGAAGAAGTACTCGATCTACAGGCCCGGCACGGGCGAACGGGCTACGATCGTCGCCGTGTTGCCGAAGGGTACCGACGTGCAAGCGTACCTTGAAGGTGCCGCGAAGCGCTTCGACTGGAGGGCTTGGGACGACCAGAAAGCCACCTTACTGAAAGTCCGCATCGGACAGCAGAAGCAGCGAAGGCGTTGACCCGGCCAAGGCGCACAACGGCGGTAACCTCCCGGCACGGACCAGCCGCCCATCCGATCATGAAGACCTACAAAGACCTCCTCCTGTACGCGCTTCCTGCATGCTTGGGGACCATGCTTGCAACCCCGCTGGCGGCGCAGCCCAGCGAGGCAACCAAGCGCCTGCTGGAGCGGATCAAGATGTTCGAGCCGGCGGTCATCCGCATTGCCGAGAACGTCTATACGGCCATTGGCTACCAGGTCTCGGCCAACTCGATGATCATCGGCACCGATGGCGTGATCATCGTCGACCCGGGCCAGATGCCGACAGCGGCAGGCAAGGTACGCGTAGCCTTCGGTGAGATCAGCCCGCTGCCGGTGCGGGCCATCATCTACACTCATGGCCACGGCGACCACACGGGCGGGGCTCCGGCCTTCTTCGAACCCGAGCGTGGGATTCAGGTCTGGGCTCGAGAAAACTACGGTTCCGAGGCAGCCCTCGTCCGGAGCAAGGGTCTGGCCGGCGGAATGCGGCCGTCCAATACGCAGGGCTTCGACCTCCCTCTGGAGCAGCGCATCGGGATCGGCGTCGCGATTCCGCCGGAACGACGACCCGCGGGCAACATGATGCGCGACGGCATGCAGCGCGGGAACCAACGGGCTGCGGGGCCTGGGCCGCGAGGCGTGCAGCCGACGCACCGCTTCGGAGAGCAGCGGAAGGCGCTCGAGATCGCTGGGGTGAGGCTGGAACTGGTGGCCGCGCCGGGCGAGACCGCCGACCAGCTCTACGTCTGGCTTCCGGACCAGCGGGTCGTCTTTGCCGGCGATAACTTCTACCAGTCCTGGCCGAATGTCTACCCGCTACGCGGCACGGCCCGAAGGTCACTGCGGGACTGGATCGCGAGCATCGACAAGATGGTCGGGGAGGATCCGCTGCACGTCGTCGGCGGACACACCGCACCCATTCTGAACGAGGCCAAGCAGGTCCTGACCAACTACAGGGACTCGATGCAGTGGGTGCTGGACCGTACGCTTGAAGGCTTGTCCCAGTTCATGACGCCCGACGAACTCGTGCAGCACACTCGTCTTCCGGAGCGGTTCGCAAAGCTGGACTATTTGGCTGACTACTACGGATCGGTGGAAGGCACGGTCCGTGACCTGTACGCACAGGATCTGGGATGGTTCGACGGGGACCCGCTCTCGCTCCACAGGGAGAGCCCCATGCGCCAATCGGAGCGGATGGCGGACTTGGCAGGCGGCGTCGATCGGTTAGCGGCCAAGGCTGCGGAAGCGATGGCCGACGACGACCCTCTGGGAGCTGCTCAACTTCTACGCCACGTGATCCGCCTGCGGCCGCAAGACCGGAACTCAAAGCGGATGATGGCGGATGCCCTCGAGATCGTCGCGGAGCGAACCTTTAACGCTCCGATGCGCAACTACACGCTCTCATCGGCCAATCGTTTCCGGCGAGAGGCCGAGGAGGGCCGCTGAGGCCATCAGGGCGATTCAGCCTGGAAGGGGGCCGCTGGGCGGACGACCCATCCGAATCAGGCTCCGGACCTTGCATCGGGATTCGGAGTGTCTCCAGGCGCTTGGTGCGGGTCCGGCGAGGTCGCCATTCCTCGGGACACGCTGGGACTGTCATCCATCGGACTCACTTTCCTTCCCGATCCACCCAAGTCGGGCCGAAGTCGGCGGGCTCAAGCAGATTCGTGTCGCGGTGACGCGCGGGAATCCGAATCGGCAACCTGCTCACGGCTGGCCGGGTGACAGAACCCGGCACAGCCGGAGTCAATCCGACGCCAGCCTCAGGACGCTCGCGCAGCGCACTTCTGGAAACGGCGAACGAAGCTGGCCGGGGCGCAGGATGTGGCCCACTCGCAGGAAGGCCGCTATGCAGGTGGCGAATCGGTGATCTTGGTGCTGGACGACTCGAAAACTCGCACCGAGCGGGTGCTTTACGAACCCTTCCAGCCCGAACGGGAGCTGTCACTGGCCGAGCGCATCCAGCTTTGCCAGAAGCTGAAGCATACTCTAGAGCGATAACTGGTGGGCCTAGCCGACCTCCGCCCAACCCTTGACCTGCACTCCCGAGACACGCCGATCTACGGTTTACAAGCCTTCTGGGCATCCATGTGAAGAACTCTGGCAGACTTGCTGATCGTATTGTCGACGAGCATGCAGCTGGACGTAGTGGCTGACGGGTTTCGCCAAGAAGGACTCGAGTTTGTTGGCGCGCAGCAACATGGGCTTGGTGTATACTGTTGGGGAACGTGCTTCCAATCGCGGGGCGCAAGCAGTGGCGGTCGAAGGCGTGCTCAACGGAAAATGAGCAGTGACACACGCTGACTCGTAAGGATTGGTCCTTGGCTACAGTAGCAGGGACAACAGTGAAAGCTGTCGTGCATGTGACGGTCGTTCTCTTCGCATCGGCGGTTGGTGGACTAGTTTCCAATCTTGACCTTGACGCACAGTACACATCCACTGACCAATGTCTCATAACTTACGGTGGGGAGAACCAGAAACGCTCTGTCAATGGGATCGTTAACACTGAGTGTGGTGGTGGTTGGCATTCTGCACCGTGGGGCAACTGGGGTGTGACATCAAATTACGGCCACGTCCAAGACGGTAACCAGTTCCCCGGCCACCATCCTGGAACGGCCACCGGAACAAATCGGCCAATTTGGCAGTGGAACTCGTGCACGGCCTTTTATCCTGCACCCAATGGCCAACGGTCCACCCGAGGAGTTGCAACGCATGGTTCTCGCATTCATCGCATTCCACTTTCATGTTCCAGCGGGAATATCTTTATTCCCGCACCCAGTGTTATGGGATGCACTGTTGCTCCCAGAACTTGGACAATGAGCAACAACTTCATGTCGCTATACGAACTTGATTGGGATGGAGATGACTTTATCACGACACTCTATTTTCCCGCAACCAGCATTTCAATGAACTGCAATTACTATGGATGTTCTTCCAAGAAATCTAACTGGGTCAGTGTTTCGCGTTCCACAAAGCCGCTGACCGGCGTTCAGGCTGAACTGCGAACCAAAGTATCCGCTCGATACCAGACAGGTTGTGCTTGGTAACTGATGAAACGACTCTTCACGATGGTGTCTGCCATGAGACCTTCACGTAGATCCAGCTCGATCAGAATTAGCTTGATTGTTCTTTTGACTGTCGTTCTGATTTGCATTGCACCCAGCGTATCGGGTCAGTCAGCAGAGTTAGTGGGAAGCCTCCGGGATACCAATGGAGCGCCACTAAGTGGCAAGATTGACATCATCCAAGAGGGACCAGACTTGATTGTCAATAGCCATATCATTGATGCCACTGGTGAGTTCCGAATTCGTGTGCCGACACAGCATGGACTTGTAGTTCATGCATCGGCAGATGGACACCCTCCAGATGAATTCTATGTGCTACCTATGACTCAAGGAATTGTTCCTGTTGAATTTGAGTTGCCGATGGGGGAAACCGTTGTCGGCAGAATTGTAGATGAAAATGAAGCAGGAGTAGAAAATGCTACGATTCATATCCGCTATGTGGAACCCACTAGACCATTGAGGCGCGCGGCATTTCATGAATTTCAACTGACAGACGGCGACGGCTATTATTCTGTGCCCAGCGTCGCTATTGGCGTTCCATTTCTTGTGGATGTCCATGTGATGGGTCGACTCCCAGTGACTTCTGAGAAAACTACGATCACTCCAGACACTACCCGGATCGAAAATATAGTCGTCGGATCGGTCGGTGCGACTCTAATTGCTTATGTAATTGATGAAACTAGTCGCTCAACAGGTGGGGCGGATGTTGTGCTAATCGCAGATCCGGCTGGATACAAAGAAAGCGAACACGGGTCACTACTCCACGGAAATGCGTATACACAGAGAAAGCAGAGTTCGTCGTTTGGAAACGTTAGGTTCGAAGGTGTCCCTCCCGGAAGAATCCGTGTACATGCGTGGAACGAAGATGGTGAAGTGAGAATTGAAGAGTTCGTTACCGAAGGAGAAATCCGTCGGATCACTATCGTCCTTGAGCCGAGGTGATTTCCGTGCGAGCGACACTCTTGGTTTGTGTCACTCCTCTATTCATGCTTGGAACAGACACCAAATGTTTCGCAGAACGAATCCTGATGGATTGGCCTAAGGTTCAGGGGATTGCGGCCAATCAGAGAATCACCGTTCTGCTGATGGATGATGCGGCTCCCGGCGGTCAGCGAAAAGAAAAGGGAAAGTTCGTATCTGGAACAAACGATAGGCTAACGATTAGATGTCCAGATGGAGATGTTAAGGATCTACAAAGACTTGCTGTGCGCAGGGTGAGTGTCAGGAGACCAATCCTAAAACGATACAATGCGCTAGTGATTGCTGGCATAACGGCGGCTATAGCGGCAGCTATAACGTCGCAAGAGGGTGTGTTGAACCTTTTTCTCGGAGATGATTTTACCAAGTACAAGATTGCGCGTAGTATGGCAATTTGGGGTGGAGGAGCCGGACTAATATCTTCAATAAAATCGTCCCATAAAGTGATTTACAACATTCCCAGAATTCGCGCTCAAAGATAGCTATCGGGCGAGACCGCCGAACAGTTCTACGTCTTTTGGGCGTCGGAAGAGCGGGTGGTCTCTGCCGCCGATAACTTCTACCAGCCCTAGCCGAATGTCTACCCGCTGCGCGGCACAGCCCGAAGGTCACTCCGGGACTGGATCGCGAGCATCGACAAGATGGTCGGGGAGGACCCGCTGCACGTAGTTGGCGGGCACACCGCGCCCATTCGGAACGAAGCCAAGCAGGTCCTGACCAACTACAGGGACGCGATGCAGTGGGTACTGGACCGGACGCTTGAAGGCTTGTCCCAGTTCATGACGCCCGACGAACTCGTGGAGCACACTGGTCTGCCGGAGCGATTCGCCAAGCTGGACTACTTGGGCGACTACTACGGGTCGGTGGAAGGCACCGTCCGCGACCTGTACGCACAGGATCTGGGATGGTTCGACGGGGACCCGCTCTCGCTTCACAGGGAGAGCCCCATGCGCCAATCGGAGCGGATGGCGGAACTGGCGGGCGGCATCGACCGCTTAGCGGCCAAGGCTGCGGAAGCGATGGCCGGCGACGACCCTCTGGGAGCTGCCCAACTTCTACGCCACGTGATCCGCCTGCGGCCGCAAGACCGGGACTCAAAGCGGATGATGGCGGATGCCCTCGAGATCGTCGCGGAGCGAACCTTTAACGCTCCGATGCGCAACTACACACTCTCATCGGCCAATCGCCTCCGGCGAGAGGCCGAGGAAGGCCGCTGAGGCCATCGGGGCGATTCCGCCTGGAAAGGGGTGGCTGGGCGGGTGCCCCATTCGATCAGGCCCAGGGCCTAGCATCGGGATTCGGGGTGCCTCCAGGCGCTTGGCCACGGTCCGGCGAGGTCTGCATTCCTGAAGACACTCAGCAACTGCCATCGACCGGACTCACTTTCCTTCCCAACACAGCCAAGTCGGCCCGAAAGCGGCGGTCTCGCGCTGATCCGTGTCGGTGACGCGAGGCCATGTGAGCCGGAGACCTGCGCATGGCTGGCCGGGTGAGAGAACCCGCAATTGGCCGCGCCACCCCAACGCCAGCCTAATGCAGTCCAGATTGAAAGGAAAGGGCAGGCGAAGGCAGGCAACCCGACCATGAGCGTGGTCTACTGTACGGTCGTGATTCGGGTCAGCATATCCGACGCAAAGGCGAAGCTCTCCGCCTCCGCATACCTGAAGCTTGTCGAGCAGGGG
This sequence comes from Bryobacterales bacterium, assembly GCA_028819235.1. GTDB lineage: Bacteria > Acidobacteriota > Terriglobia > Bryobacterales > UBA6623 > VXMF01. The sequence continues at coordinate 20,459 of JAPPMC010000123.1, read as the reverse complement.
CAATCGATCGCCATCTGCAGGCGCAATGTGGCGGTGCCTCAACTCTGCCCCATCGACGCGGAGAAGGCCGACCGGCGTCCCGTCGGGATCGATCGCGGAAGGCGAGTCCCCAACAGCTTCTTCGAGCCGCTTCCCGTCGACCTAGTGGAAGCCTTCGAAGGGAAGGAGGGTGACGAGTAGGGCTATTGGTGGACACCCGGACATCACAGTGGCTTGCGGCCGAAGACGCCAGACTCTCGGCGCAGGGCTGGGAAGACTGCCGAGCAGAGGCGAATCCGGTCTAGCTCGGCGCCCTGTCCGCTCTCCGGATTGCGATCAAGCACCGGCTCGGCAGGCTGCCGATGCCCTTGACGCCTTCAGCCACCGTCGCGACCAGGCGAGATTGGCTGGGACTTGAGACCCTTCCATTTGACGAGAGCAGCGCGGCTTGCGATGCTGACCTCCCGCCCCTCCACCGCGATCCGGTCGACCGCGGCCTAGTCTCGCAGGCCATGGTGTACGGACTGACGATTGTCACGCCGGACCCGGAGATCAGGGCCTATCCAGTGCCTACGATCTGGTAGGGCACACCGGAGCGAGGCGGGCCCAATCCATCCTACGGCTCAGTGCTCGGATGATTGGCCAGTTCCCACCACTCTCGCCGTGCGTTCCGGCCTAGGCCGAAGCTCCTGCGGCCGCCGAGGTTGGCACGGCGTCTCGGAAGCAGACGGGTGGGCGGGAGCCGTCGGCAGCAGTCCACGGTCCGGCGCAGTCCGACTTGGCCGCCCAAATGTTCCGGAGTCCCGAGCACGGCCTCGCATGGGCTGTTCCTTCGCCCGCGTGGCGGCGGAACTTCCGGGCGATTCTCCCCATGAACCTGAGATCTCTGCCCAACCTCGGGCCGTCGCGTGCCAGCAGGGACCACTGTATTCGCGACGCTCCGAGGCACTGCGCAGTCAGCGGACGTCCGGCAACTGTCCAACAATTCACCCTTGGCGATCTGCTGATGCGGTCCTTCCATGCACCCTGGCGGCTAGAATGGTCACGGGCAGTTAGGGGCGTCGGTGGTCTGCGAAAACTCTACGCCAGAATCGCAACCGCCGATAGGCACTCAACGAACACGAATGGGGGTTGCTATGCGAAAGGTAGTCGGAACCTGCATCTTGGCAGGTGCGAGTGTAGGGGTGGCGTTCGGCCAAGTCGACGCCGGCACGATTGCCGGCACTGTGAGGGACACGACCGGAGCAGTCATCGCCGGAGCTCAGGTGTTCGTCGAGAACGTGGGTACGGGATTGCGGATCGAGACGAGCACGGGGGCACAGGGCATCTACGTCTCCCCGCCTCTCAGGCCGGGTGAGTTCACGGTCGAAGTGCACTCGGAAGGCTTCGAGCCATCGGCCAAGCGCTTCCACCTCGAAGTGAACCAGAGGGCTGTTGTTGATTTTGAGCTCACGCTGGGAGCCATCACGGAAGTGATCGAGGTGCTCGACGTCGCGCCGCTACTGCAGACCGAGTCCGCGACGCTATCCAACCTGCGAACGGAGAAGGCGATCAAGGACTTGCCGCTCAATGGCCGCAACTGGGCGCAGCTCATCCTGCTCAGTACGGGCACACAGCCTGCGGACACGCAGTCGCAAGGAAGCCCCATCACGCGCAAGCGCGGGGTTTCGAACGCGTCCGTGAATGGCAGCCGCTCGAACGACAACAACTACCTGATCGAAGGCATCAGCAATTCCGAGAACCACAACGGCCTCGGAATTCTCATCTTCCCTTCCATCGACGCGATTCAAGAGTTCCGCAGCGAGACTTCAGGTGCGGACGCGCAGTTCGGACGCGGCGGCGGAGCAACCGTCAACCTGACGTTCAAGTCAGGAACGAGGGAGTTCCACGGCGGGGCCTACGAGTTCCTGCGCAACGCCAAGCTCGACGCCAAGAATTTCTTCGACCGGGCCGACGAGCCGATCCCGCCGTTCAAGCAGAACCAGTACGGAGCATTCCTAGGCGGTCCGCTGGTTCCCGGGGCGAACGACCACAAGACCTTCTTCTTCGCCAACTTCGAGGGGCAGCGCGTGCGCCAGGCGCAAACGCTAATCAGCAGCGTTCCGACGGCGGACTTCCGGGCAGGCGACTTCTCGCAGTCCCGGTTCGAGATTTATGACCCGACGACGCAGCAGCGCCTGGAGGACGGCAGCTACATCCGCGATCCGTTCCCAGACAACACGATCCCATCCGCTATGCACGATCAGGTCGGCCAGAACGTGCTCGGCCTGTACCCGATGCCGAACCGCAACGCGGACGAGACGGACAACTACCTGTCGAACCCCGTCCGGAGCATCAATGGCGAACGCTTCGACATCAAGATCGACCACGTGGTGTCGGACAGCAATAACATGTTCGCCCGCTACAGCTTCAGCGACGACGACCTGATCGAGCCGAGCTTCCTGCCCGCGCCCGCCGTCGGCGCCGGGCCCGGCGTTCCCGGGCCGGCCGACCAGCCCGTCAATCAGGTCGTGGTCAGCGACACGCACTTGGTGTCGCCAACGAAGATCAACGAGTTCCGCGTCGGCTGGACACGGCTCAACCTGAGGTCGTTCAATCCGAACTACGGCAGGTACGTCAGCGACGAGATCGGCATTCCGGGCTCAAACGTGGCGGGGGATGAGCTGACCTCAGGACTGGCCATCATCAGCGTCGCTGGCTTCCGCTCCATGGGTGGCAATGGGTTCTCGCCTGCGGTCATCGTCAGCGACAACTACCAGATCAGCGACACTTTCAGCATCATCAAGGGACGCCACAGCATCAAGTTCGGCGGGGAAGTGCGACGCCTACGCTACAACGCCCTGCAGTCGAACGCACTGCGGGGAAGGATGAGCTTCGGCAACAACTACACCGTGAACCCCGCCTCTAGACGGGGGACGGGGCTCGGGCCGGCGGACACCCTTCTGGGCAAGCCGATCAGCGGCTTCATTCGTTTCGTGACGGGCACGAGGGGCTATCGCCGGACTGAACTAGCCTTCCACCTCCAGGACACGTATAAGGTGTCGGACCGCCTCACGCTGAACTTCGGCGTGAGATACGACAACTTCCTCGGATGGCCGTGGACGGAGGTCAACAACCGTTTACATAACTTCCTGCGGTCGGAGGGAACGGTCGTTCAGGTAGGCACGCAACCCGTGCCGTGGCGCTCGGGCATGCCCGGGGATAACAACAACATGTCCCCACGTTTCGGGCTCGCCTACAAGGTCACGCCCAAGACGGTCTTCCGAGTCGGCTACGGCCTGTACTACTCAACGGGACAGCTCGACACGACGCGCAACCTCGGTGCGAATCCGCCGGAGTTCATCAGCTCGAACTTTAACAACAACCAGTTCGACTTTGCGGGGGCGCGACCTGCCTCCATGGGCTTCGACCGTCCCTCGCAAGGCGTGATCGCCGGCACGCTGCGTTCGATCGACCTGGACACCGTGATCCCGTACACCCAGCAGTGGAACGCTACCATCCAGCGCCAGTTTGGCGAGACGTCCATCACGATCGCCTATGTGGGCAGCAAGGGCACCAGGCTGCAGGGCCAGACGGACATCAACCAGCCGGTGCCCGGAACTGGACCGGTGGCCCCGCGGCGCGACTTTCCAGCATTCGGGGCGATCCGCCAGATCCAGAGCCGGTACGACTCGAACTTCCACAGCTTGCAACTCTCGGCGGAACGCCGCTTCCGCAGCGGGCTCGGCTATCTCGTCAGCTACACGTGGGGCAAGGCGATCAGCAACCTGGACGGCCAGTTTGGGTCACCAACCGATATCCGCAACATTCGCCGCGACCGCGGACCGGCAGGATTCAGCTCCCCGCGGCGCTTGGTCACCAGCTTCATGTACGACCTTCCGTTCAAGGCAAGAGGCGGGCTCAATCACGTCGTCGGCGGATGGCAGGTCAACGGGATCCTGAGCATGTACGACGGCTTCCCCATGCGGGTTGTCTCGCCAAACACCCTCAACTGCTGCACCTCCTACGCGGATCGAATCGCCGACGGTCGATTGCCGCGGAGCGAGCAGACACTGCAGCGATTCTTCGACGTCGACGCGTTCGTCCGCCCGGGCCCGCAGATGTTTGGGAACGCCGGGCGGAACATCCTCTTCGGGCCGGGAACCAAGAACCTCGACCTGTCGATCTTCAAGGAGTTCTTCTTCAGCGAGGACCAACAGCGCCGGTTGCAGTTCCGGGCGGAGTTCTTCAACTTCACGAACACACCGCAGTTCAACAACCCGACAACGAACATCGGCAGCGCGAACGTTGGGAGGGTCCGGTCGGCGGCCTCGACGATCACCCTGCAGCGGATTCCACGGCACATCCAGTTCGGCCTGAAGTTCTACTTCTAACCACATGTCGTTTCTGCCACGGCCAACGTGATGGATGCTGCCGGACGGCCATGGAGGGCGTCTTGCGGACCACTCCTCAGCAGCACGCCACTCGTGACGTTCTGGCTTGCGCCCGCGCGGCGGCAGGTCGGCTACCTGCCCAGCGCCGTCGTCTGTCACACGCTGCCCCACAGCATCGTCGAACGGGCCGAGTACACCGGTCCCAACGGCACCGGCATCGCCGCGGCGCCACGAGAATCGCAGTCGTGAATCGTTGGCTGCAGGAGGTCCCCGACTACCTCGCCCTGACCCTCAACGAGAGCTTCTCAGGAAGGCGGCGCAGTACGCCGTGCCGCTCACCGCGCCCTGCTGCAGCGATTCGGCCAGTCGCTTTCCGGGCCCGCGAATTCCTTGTCCGCTACCCACACTGCACGTCTGCACCCCGATCCTGCCGGCAGATGGCCGCCCTGGCGCGTCCCGGTCAGCGGCTCCGGTCGCGCTCCTGTGCCATCTGCTTGACCTCGGGGAGGTCCCTCCCTGGAACCAGCTTGAGATCCAGCGCCATCGCCGCGACACTCTGCAGCACCGGCCGCCAAGTCGGATAGGAGAACGCCGAGCGTAGCGCCCGGACCGGCAGCTGGCCCATGCGCCGCAGGTAGTCCCGGTAGTTCGCTTCCCACACCGGGGCCCGCAGCTCGCGCAGGGCCAGCGTCACGCCCGGACCGCACAGTTCGGCCGCCAGAGCCGCCCGCGCGCCGGTCACGGTACCGGGGTCGAAGGCCCCGGACCCTCGCATGGCCGCCAAGTCCGTCGGGTGCCGGACGTAGTCCCCGCCTGTGTAGCGCTGCCCCGCGAGCCACGTCGACATGGCCTTCCACTTGCCCATGGCGCTCTCGAACGGGCTGAGCACGATGACCGGCTCTGGCCGGAAAGGGCTCGCCCGCTCCACCAGCGGCAGCCGGTTCGGTTCCTGCACCAGCTCGATCTTCAACCCTTCCATCACCTCACGGTGCGGGCGGCGGCCTCGGTACTGGAAGATGTGACTCGCGAAGCGACCGTCGCGCTTGCGGAAGCGGCCCTTGCGCGTGGTTTCCAAGAACGGCAGTGCGCGATGAACGTGGCCCGCGAAGGCTTTGGAGACCGCGCGGAAGGCAGCGGCACGCTCCTGCGCGGGCCCAAGCTCGAGCTCCGGCTGGAGGATGACGCGGATGTCGAGGTCCTCTGAGAAGCGCTGGAACTGCTTGTGGTACAGCGCTAGGCACGTGCCTCCCTCCAGCGCCAGCGTCGCGTCGGGATGGCGGAAGTCTTCCCAGGCCTGCAGCGCCTTCTGCACGATCAGGTCCTTCTCGGCCCGGGCGTGAGAGTGGCAGCGGTCGAAGGACGCGAAATGCCGGTCCGTCTCCTCCCGCGACGGCGGCACGTGCATAGGTGTCGGCATGATGCTTCCACTCTCGTATAGCTTGCCGGACGGCGACTCGAAGGCTGCCGCCACGCCGTGCTTCACCAGCAGGCGACGGCAGGGGCGGTCGACGCGCCACACGTTGCCGCCGGACTTGAAGTTCAAGTTGGTCGCGGCCGGCCGCGGCAGGATTCGGAATCCCAGCTTGGGGAGGACCTCGGGAACGACGTCGAAGAGGCGTGCCTGGCGGCGTGCGTAGACGCCGCGGCCGATTCGGACCAACGTTCCGTCATCGCAACGGCGCCGCAGCGCGCGATGGGCCGCGGAACGGGAGCCTCGCAGCTCTCGGGGCAGCACGGCGTGGCGACCGGGATCGGCCAGCAGCGCGTCCAGATGCTCAAGCGCGGTCATAGCCACTAGTTAGCTTAGCCAAGGCGCCTTGACGCCTTCGCGTCAATTGAGTTGCGGCTCCCGCCGTTAAACCGCGCCTCGTCTGGACGGGACTGGCAGTGAACGACCGGCGGGAGAAAGGTGCCATGGGCAGACGCGGCAGGCAAAGACCGGACCAGCGTCGGTCTCCATTCCACTGAGGGTCCCCAAGGCTTGATGCGTTCGTACAAGGTCCAAGTCTTCGCTTGAGCGGTCCACATGCGGCGGCGGGAGGCATCCACCTCCGGCCTTGTTCCGAAGCCCAGATGTTTGGCGTCTACCCAGCTTCTACCCAGCTCTGGTCTGGCCGAACACTCCGAGGAACCAGCTTGTTGGAACTGCCTTAGGGCACACTCGGGCCGTTCACCGTGAAGAGCTTCCGCACCTGCGCGAGCCGCATTCCGCCGACGCATCTGGGGAGGGGCTTGGCGGCCCCTGGCACTCTTCTTGCGTCCTTGGCGGGTCCCAGTAGCTCGACGGTAGAGCGGAGACCACAGCTGCGCCAGCGCTTTCGTTGAGGCGGAGGGGAAACACTTCCTCGTTATGGACAACCCGAAGCCTGGGCCGGTCTCCGAGACCAATGGTGTTTGTTGGTAACCGTTCGGAGAGGCCGTGATGGAGTCAGCACAGCAGGATCGAGCGCCGGTGGGGTTGGGTAAGCCTCAGAAAGGTGTGCTTGACGGGTAGCGAAAAGCGGTTGTGAATGTCGAGCTTGCCACGGCCTTGCGTCCGGCCCACATGAATCCAATTGGCGGCCCGATACCAAGTGCCGCGGTTTTGGGCGTGAATTCGCGGCCGTTCCCGCGGCTCACAGCGCCGCGGCGGGCGGGGCGCTGTGCACGCCTACAGGCGTAGGGTCGGCATGCCCTAAGGCCGCCAGTCCCGGTCCGGCAAGCTTCTCCTGCCATGCCCGCCGAGGTTCGCGGTTCAGCCTGTAGAGCTCCGCAGTCCGGTCTAGGCCTGGATCGGACCATTCCTCCACGCGCAGGGTGTTCTTCCCCACGTCTCGAAGGCCTAGTGCGCGACACCAATGCGGAGGATCTGATTCTTGTGGAACTAGCTTCGCGCTACGGACCGAAAACACCCTTAGGGACGCCCACCACCGGCCGCTGCGACAAACCGCTTCGTCAATACGAGAACGCAAGCGTCTCGCGCCAGGCATGGCACAACATGATGTGGCCAGAAGATCGATTAGGCCGGCGAGTGCCTGTCTTCGCCTACCTGCCGGACGGGAATTCCCTGTCCAGGATCGCGAGGATCTCGTTGAGTCCGTACTCCCGAGCCAATCTCCGGGCTTCTGTCGCGCGACGGGCGGCTTCAGCGTCATTCCCGGCGTTGCGCTCGGCGCGCGCCAGCACCATCAGGAATTGCGGTGTTTCGCTGTCCTGGACAGCGACCGTCCGCCTGAGGTAGATAAGCGCGTCCTGCCGGCGATTCTGGCGGTACAGGGACATTCCCAGCCGGAAGCACCCCAGTCGGTGGCCGGGACTGAGTTGGAGGACCTCACGGAACTGCTCGGCGGCGCCAGCGTGCCTGCCTTGCTGCTCGAGCGCATCACCGAGATTGAGCCGTGCATCAGCCGAGTACGGATTGACCGCGAGAGCCTGCCGATAGGCAGCTTCCGCCTCACGGTGGAGCGCCCGCCGCGAGAGCGTGACGGCGTGGTTGTAATGCGCCTCCTCAATCCCGGAGTTCCGCGAGATCGCCTCCCGATACGTAGCGTCGGCTTCCTCGTACCGGCCCAGCTTGCCGTACACGCTGATCAAGTTCACCAAGGCGTGCACCGGCGCAGCTTCGGCCCCCATTGCAAGCGAGTACTCCCTCAGGGCTTCCTCAAGATTCCCGGCTGTCTCAAAGCGGATCCCCCGGTTCAGGTGATGCCGGTAGGAACCGACGCGCAACTCGTCAACTTCCTGAAGGAGCGGATCCGGGAATGGAGTCCGCGGGGCCGGATCCAGGCGCTCGTAAAGGTCCATGAAATGCGCCGCCTCGTCATCGCGACCGGCACTCCGCAGCGCAAGGGCCAGGCGATAGTGCAGCGGGCGGTAGTCGTCCCCGAAGGTGGCTGCCCGCTCAAGCGACGCAAGCGCCTCTTCGGAACGGCCGAGACGGGCCAGAGCAGAACCGCGGCCGAAGTGCGCGGCCATCGAATCCGGATGCTCGCTCGCAGCGCGGTCGTACAGGTCAAGCGCCTCCTCGGGATCACCGGCCTGCAGCAGGCAGTCGGCCAGCCGCAACCGGACAAACAGGTGCCGTTGGGCCAGTCCCGCTGCAGTTCGAAGCGCCTCTTCCGCCTCCTCGAGCCGGCCCAGATCGCTGGCCACAACACCGAGCAGGTAGTGCCAGCGGTACTCGCTCGGTGCTCGGCCCGACGCGTGCCGATAGGCCTGCGCTGCGGGCTCAAGAATCTGGTACGCGTGCAGCGCCATCGCAGCCATGCCCAGCGCTTGTCCGTCGTGAGGGCGGGCCCGGGCGGCGGCAAGGCGTTCCTCGATCAATTGCCGCGCCCGAGGTTCGTAGCCAGCCATATCCACTACGGGCAGGCCCACATCCTGCCCGGGGGGGCCCGAGCATCCCCCCGAGACCGCGGCCAAGACCAGAATCGCCCTGCGCATGCGAGTTGCAGGTGGGCGCGAGCTCGCCGGCCAGAGCCGGGCTGGTTCCGCAAGCCTAGAGTTGGGGCTGGAAACGTCCTCGGCGACGGCGGAACTCAGGCTCATCGTCGCAGCTTTCCCGACCGGAGGCCGCCGCCAACCATGGTGTGGCCGCACCCGAGGCGAACGACCTTGAGCGGTAGTTTAGTCCACACTCCGCTCGAGCGGTATGCGACCCTCCGGTCCGCCCGGCGATCGAGCCGTTTTCACCGTCCGCTGCTCTAGGCGGATGGGCCCTTAAGAATGACAGCTCGGCCCAGCGTCGGGAGAAGAACAGGAGCCAAGCAGGAGGCATCTGGACAGGCGTTGGGGGTCGCTGAAGATGGGCAGACAAGGTCGGCGGACCACAACGACCCGCCTTGCCGAGCAGCCACACTGTCCGGGCGGAGGACGATCTTGAGGGGTTCGTGCCGGTGGAACACCAGGACTACAGGAGAACGCTGCCGACGCAAGCCTTGGTACGCTTCCAACGTGGAAGACAGCAGGTCGGGATATCGCCCTCTGGTCGCCCACGGCGGCCTAGAACAGCAATGTCCTGACGCGAGCGTCCCCATCTCAAGATTCGGGGATATTGGGGATATGGAGATGCGGTGGCGCTGCACGACTGCGCAGCTGAGTAACACGCTAAGGTCGGGGCGCGCAGGCACCCCTGTCCCAGTAAACACGGGGCCGAGCCGCTCCAACTCACCGGCCGCGATGCTCGTGCCGCCCGAAGCCAGTCGGCGTTTCGCGGCCATCCTCTGCGCAGCCGTCCTTGCGGCCATGGCGGGCTGCGGCGCGACAGCTCCAACACGCCCCAACGTCCTCTTCCTCATCGTCGACGACATGAATGACTGGGTGGGAGCGTTGGGAAGCGAGTGGGCGAAGACACCCAACATCGACCGACTCGCGGAGCGCGGAACTCTCTTCACCAACGCACACGCCCCCTCGCCGAAGTGCAATCCCTCCCGTACGGCCATCCTCTCGGGACTCCGACCGTCCACGACGGGCGTGTACTCGAATGCGGAGTGGTGGAAGCCGAATTTGCCCGAAGTTGTGATGCTGCCAAGGCACTTCAGGGACAACGGCTACGTGGCTGCCGGCGGCGGCAAGGTGTTTCACCACACGCCAGGGTTCAACCCCCCTGACACATGGGACGAGTACTTTGACCTGGTTAGTGATCTCAAGACCGAGGACTTCCTTGTGCCGTATCGGCGCCGAGACCACATTTCGAGCTTCGACTGGGGCCCTGTGGACAAGGGACCCATGGAAATGGGCGACGGTGCCACCGTCCGCTGGGCTGAAGAGTTTCTCGCGCGGGAGCATGAGAAGCCGTTCTTCCTGGCAGTCGGACTCTTCCAGCCTCACCTGCCCTTTTATGCGCCATCGGTGATCTACCATGCCGTTGGACCGGGCGAGGCCCGTGTGCCGGTTGACCATCCAGGGGATCTTGAGGACGTTCCGGAACCTGGCCGACGGATGGCAGCCTACCGCACGAACGACCTTGAACTGATCGCAAGCCAAGGCGACTTGGAGGCCATTGTCAGGGCCTACACGGCCTGCATCCGGCATGCCGACCTGCTCGTAGGCCGCGTCGTTGAGGCGCTTGATCGGAGCCGCTACGCAGATGACACGATCGTTGTATTCTGGTCCGACCACGGGTATCACTTCGGAGAGAAGCACCATTTCGCGAAGAACACGCTGTGGGAGCGGTCGTCGCACGTGCCGCTCGTGATCGCCGCCCCGGGCATCACCGGCGCAGGCAGCACTTGCTCTCGACCCGTGAGCCTAATCGACCTCTTTCCGACCCTCACGGACCTGACCGGGCTGCCCTCTCCGGCCTCACTTGAAGGTGTTAGCCTGCGGCCGCTCCTTGAAGAGCCTGGCCACGCCTGGAACCGCCCGGCCGTGATGACTTTTGGCCGCGGCAACCACGCGGTGCGGTCCGAGCGCTACCGGTACATCCGCTATGCCAACGGGGACGAGGAACTGTACGATCACGCCAGCGACCCCCACGAATGGACCAACCTTGCCGGAGACCCCGGGCAGAAGGCGACTATCGCGGAACACGCCGCTTGGCTTCCGACCGTCGACGCCCCAGCGGCCCTCCGAAAGTCGGCATTCGATTTCGACCCGGCGGCCTACACTTGGGAACGGCGGGGAAACCGAGGAGAGGAATGATCGATCGCCGAACATTCCTCTCCGGCCTCGCAGCGGCCACGATGCCCGGCCGCTTGACTGTGCGGTCCGCCGAGCGGCCGCTTAGCGTCCTGTTCATCGCGGTCGACGACCTGCGGCCAGAACTGCCGTGCTACGGGAACGCGACGGTCAAGGCCCCAAACATCGAGCGGTTGGCAGCGCGCAGCCTCCTGTTCCGCAGTGCCTACTGCCAGTCGGGCGTCTGCGGACCTTCGAGGGCTTCCCTGCTCACGGGGCTCCGCCCGGACTCCACCAAGGTATGGGCCAACCGGGCACACTTCCGGGACGCCCTCCCCAACGTGGTGACCCTTCCCCAGTGCTTCCGGCAAGCCGGCTACCACACAGAGGCGATCGGCAAGGTTCTGCACGGGAATCAGGCGGATCCCACATCGTGGAGCGTCCCGGCGTGGCCGCCCGGGGGTCGGCAGGCCGGCATGCAGTACGTGGACGAGTTGCGCTTCTCGGAAATGCGCTCCGCCCACCCCGGCCGCATCTGGAAGGGTGGAGAGATTCCGACGTTGGAGTGGAAGAAGCGCTGGTCGTGGCAGTCTCCGGAGGTACCGGACAACGCCCTCCAAGATGGGCAAGTGGCTGATCGGGCAATCCGAGCCCTCCACAGACTCCAAGGCGAGCCCTTCTTTTTGGGGGTCGGCTTCCAGAAGCCCCATCTTCCGTTCACTGCTCCCAAGCGCTACTTCGACCTCTACGACCCGGATGCGCTGGACCTGCCGGACGGCTCAGAGCGACCAAGAGGAGCTCCCGACTTGGCCTTCACGACATCGCGGGAGTTGCGGGGCTACAGCGACATCCCGGACGACGGCCCCATCTCAAGGGAAAAGGCGCTGGAGCTCGTCCACGGATACTACGCCGCGACAAGCTACATGGACGTGCAGGTTGGCCGCGTGGTGGACACCGTCGAGCGGCTGGGACTGGGGGAGTCAACCGTGATCATGCTGTTCGGGGACCACGGATGGCACCTGGGGGAACAGGGACAGTGGGCCAAGACCACCGCTCTTGAACTCGACGCCCGAGCCCCACTGATGCTTCACGTACCTGGGATGGCAACAGGCGGGGCCGCAACCGATGGCATTGTCGAGTTCGTCGATTTCTTTCCTACGCTCTGCGAGGCGTGCGGAGTCGCGACCGCGGACGGCCTCGAAGGCATGAGCATGATGCCCCTCCTCGACGACCCCCAGCGACCATGGAAGCAGGCGGCATTTACCCAGATCACGCGGCCCTACCTCGCTGATCAGGACTGGGAGCACATGGGATACAGCATTCGGACGCGCAGGTTTCGATACACCGAATGGGTGGACCGTGAAGGAAGCCTGACCGCGCGGGAGCTCTACGACCTCGATGCAGCGCCGCTGGAGACCGAGAATCTCGCGCACCACGATGGCCATCAGCACAGGGTTGCCGAAATGGCGTCTCGGTTGCGAGCAGGCTGGCGCGGCGCGCTCCCGCCCGGCACTGCCTAAGGTCTGAACAGGCTGTCAGGCCGAGATCAGCGGATGCGACGGTCAGTCTGGAAGCGAACCAGGCGGTCCGAGTCTGAGGCGCGTGCGCCTTCGCGGTGTATCGACGGCGGCTGCTGCCGGCTAATGGCGCTCCTCTATCCAGACGGGGCTTGACCAGGCGATCTCCCCATCCTCCTGCGTGGCACGCAGGTAGTAGTAGCTCGGCCCGGCAATCGGTGCGCGGTCCACAAACTCGATCGCGGCCTCGGATGCGCCGGGCCAAGCCGCGTACACGAACTCGTTGTTGCGGCAGATCTCGATCTTCTCGATCGGCTGCGGAGCCCCAACGACAGCCTTGACTGAAACTGGGTCCTCGGTGCGTTGAGCGACCTCTCCCATCAGGTGGCCGTTGACGCGAAAGTCGATCCGAATCCTCGCCGCCGTCGTGCCGAATGTCCTGCGCGCCCGCACGGCCTCCAGAATCCCTTCCCGTGTCTTTTCCCTGGCCCACACGGCGGCCTTGCCCAGCCCGCCACCGTGGTCCGGACTGGCGATCACCCCGATCTTCAGGCCGCGCGCCCACGCGTCGTGAATGTAGTTGCCCGGCTCGCCCGTCGCGTTGTTGGCGTGTCGAGGAGCCCCGGCGTACTCGTAAGAGCCCCGAGTCTGGAAGATCTCCGCGACGGGCTGCGCGGCCTCGTCCGCGTAGTCCCAATCGACGGGCACGTTCCCCGTGTCGGCCAGCTGGTGCGGGATCTGTACGAAGTCAGCCTTCATGCCGCGGAGCTCGCTCCAGAGATCCGCAGGCGAGTCGCCGTTGTAGGCCGTCCACCATTTCGGAAAGTACGGATCTGCGAACACGAGATTGCGATGGCCGTAGTACCCCCAAGGGCGACCCTCGTCGTAGTCCTCGAAGCTTGAGGTCCATTCTTCGCCAAGAAAAGTGACGAGCCGTCCGGGGTCGTAGTTCGCCCGAACCATCTTGGCGGAGTAGTTCCACAGGTAAGGAACGATGTTGTAACCGTGATCGGTCATGGCCACAAAGTCGAGCCGGTTGATGTCGCGGCGGCACTGGTAGTTCTCATCGAGCGACTGGTCGCCGCAGCGGTTGCAGATCGAGATGTCCGAGTGCTCGTGGAACTCGCCGAAATACAGGTGGTAGGTCTCTCCGTTGTGCTCGATGGTGGGTGTTTCCATGTCTTCCCCGTAGCTCTGGTGGAGTGTGGCAGGTTCGAACGGCTCGTCCGGCTCCACAAGCGGAGCCAATTGCATCACCGGAGCGGCTCCAGGGGCTTGACCCGTATCAGCTGACGCCAGAAGGATCTGCGAACTGGCGCGGTCTGTGAAGTCGGGATCCGACTGCGACCACGTATCCGAGAAATTGTCCGCTTGGAAGGCCACCAGGAGCCGGTCGCCTCTTAGGGCAATCGGGGCGGTCCGATCCATGGACCTGCGCTGCGAGAGCCCCCGGGGCCCGATCCATTCCTGGCCCGTGTATCCCACGATGCGCACAGACCAGCCGCCGCGGGGTTCGCGTGGCTGTTGGTACGCGATCCACAGACGACCCTGCGAGTCAAACGCCGCGGTGCCGGCTTCCGACCGATTCAACGCGAGGGGCGACGAGTCCCAATACTCCGGGGGTGCCTCTAAGCCATGTGGCGTGACTCTCGCCGCAACCAAGTGGCGTCGGTCTGTCCTGCCCACGAAGTACTTCTCCATGCGAGCCCACTCGTAGACGACCCAGAGGTCGTCCTTGTGGGTGAGCAGCTTCGGGTGCCGGTCGATTCCGGGGGACGTCGTCAAGCGCCTCACAGGACTCCACTCTCCGGACGCGATCTTCGAGCGCAGGTACACGTCGTAGTTGTGGCCTTCGTAGCTGTGCCACGCGACCGAGACTCGGCCTTCACGGCCCACGGCGATGCTGGGACCGTAGCTTGAAGGACTGTTCGGACTGACCCTCTCCGCCGGCGACACGACACCGTCGCTCAGCGATGCCATCTGGACGTGGCGCGTTCCACCTTCGTTGCTCTCCCAAGCCACGAACAGCGTGCCGGTTTGCCAAGCTCCTGCCGGCTTGATCTGAGACGCGGGACCTGAGGCGATGCGCAAGGGCGGGGACGGCCCATCAGCGTCCACTCTGACCGTTAACACGTCCCAATCCCCGGCGGTTTCGCTTGCGAACACGAAGTGGGCGCCGGACTCTGTGGCAACCGCGTCGAGATCCAGAAGGTAGGTGCCGGTACCGCCAACCGCAATCCACTCCGCCTCCTTGGAGTAGCCATCTCCCTCGTGCGAATACCGGGCGATGACCAGCGTATCGGCCCCATCCCGATAACTGATCCAGCCCACAAAGACCTCGCCGGATGGAGTCACCGCCAGTGCCGGCTCGTCGTTGAAGCCCACGTGCGGCTCGACGGCAGTGATCCAAGGTGACGGCATCGGGCTTGCGGGCCGCGGGCCGGCGTTTGGCACCTCGGGAGCCGATTCCGGACCCCCGGTACCGGAACAGCCAGCCACCAAGCACGCGACTGCGATCCAAGATGAGCGCCTCAGTGGTTTCCCGTCCATCTGACCCATCATCCAACGCCCCGACACCGCTGCGCGGTCGTTCCTCCCAAGGAATTGAACGGAGACCGAGTCAAAGGGGCGCCGACAGGCTGAGGACAGGGGCCACAGGCTGGACATTCGCAGAGTCTCGGCATCGCCTAGAGAGACTCCTCGCTGTTCTACGGCTGGCGGCCCGTCGCCCGGGGTTGATCGTGATCGAGACAGGTGGGTGAACTGGCTCGGGCAAGCGGACCGTGACCGTCTCCCTCGCGGGAGTGTTCCCGATCAGATCCGGAGGAGGCCACGACACGTACTTCGTGGAGTTCAGTTCGTTTTTCCCGCGCGTTCTCCAGAATCCGATGTCGGACGCTTCTGCTCCACGGCCTAGACCGCCCGCCAGAGGCGAAGAGACGTCGAGCCCGCGATATAGCCAAAGTCCCGATCAGTCGTTAGCATGACCAGGCCGTGTCGGATGCACACGTGTGCCAGCAGGGCATCGATGGTTCCGACCTGAATGCCTCGACGGCGACATGCATTGCGCAGAATGGCCGCATCGATGTGATCGTTTCGCGTGGGCACGATCATCGCAATGTCAGCGAACAGATCGATGATGCGCTGCCCGTCACGAGGGCCATGGAATCCCTGAAGCAACTCCTGAAGCACCAAGCCGGTAGTGCAGACCGTTTCGCCACACACAAGCGCGTCCCTTAGGCGCCCGACTTCGGGCACATCGGGAGGTGAATCCCGTCTGAGCGCCAGTGACCAGACGCTGGTGTCGACGAACAGGCTCACACGCGCGTCCGCTCGCGTTTGTAGTGGTAGCCGTCATCCCAATCGAGTTTTCCGAACAGGTCGAGCAGCCCTTTCTGACGTCGGCGAGCGATGAACTCCCGCAAGGCACGGTTGACAGTGGCCTTTTTCGTCTTCTCGCCTCCAATCGCAAGGGCCTTCTCCAACAGTTCCGGGTCGATTCCTAGATTCGTTGCCATTGTGTGCTTCGCTACACAGACTATCACACAACTGTCGTCGGCCGCCGGGCCATCACGCCGAGCTGCCCGAGGGCCGGAAGCTCCGGTTGGTGCGTGTGCGTATTGAGCCTCAGGGCGGGGCCGAGTCTTGAAAGCAGTTTCTTCTGGCGAGTAGGAGGAGGAACCCCAGATTCACGGTTGCCGCGAACGTCGGAGCAACGTTCCGGTACTGGCCGTCCAGGGCGAACCAGCGGTGCCAATACAGCACTATTCGCAGGAACGGTCGGGTGGCAGTGTCGCCGTCACCCAGCGGCTCGCCAGCGAAGCGGTTGGCAAGGATGGTGGAGCCGTCATGGAGCCGGAGGACTGCCGGTTCTCCTGCGTCCCTTATTCTGGCCACCGAGTCGACATGGCTGTTGTGAGCCTCACTGGAGGCCCGCTCATCCATCAGGGTCAGCGACCGGCCCATGCACACGAGCCGTGCTCCGCGGCCGATCGCGTCTGGTCCAGTCCTGAGCTGGCCACGGCTCGGCGTGCACATGGCGGGTCGGTGGGTATCGGGGAACCGGGCGCCCTACGGGCGCAGCTTGTCCGTACTCGCCGTCTTCTGCACACGGTTCGCGTGACCGGGGGCTGCCCTTTAGCCTTAAGTTCCCGATTTCCCGAGTTTTTGCCATAGCCTGCTGGTCTTTCCCAGAGCGATTACCCACTCATATCCTTGCGCAACGGTGGCCAGATGCGTGTAGTTGGGCGGGAGGCCAATTGAAGCGAACTCCAAGAGTGATCACTGCCTTCCGCTTCCCGCTCGATCATCTGGGGCGGACTCTTGGAGGGGAGGGTCACACGGAGTTTGAGCCCCCCGCCGGGGCCGATCGGCGCGAGACACAAGGCCTGCCCGCCCGCCGGCCCCTGCCTGCGGTCGATTCGGGCTGCCGCGGTCGGCGCGGCCAGGTTCGGAGCGCACTTGGGAAGTCTTTCAGCGCCAGTCGTGGCGACTCTGGTGGCACGGCGATCGCCAAGACCCGCCAGCAACCTGGGACGTGACCTTGAATCAGGCCAGCGCAAGTCGGCCCGATTTCGGATTCGGGCTCCGGCGGCCACCCGTCCCGGTGCCCAGAATAGCGACAGGCGATATAGACAGCGGAGCCCCGGCCAAAACCGGCCTCAGCAGACATTCCAAGATGCGGCTGTCACGTCTACATCTACGCCTCCGCGCGCCTCGATTACCGGAAATCAGAGGCTGAGCGGGCGGCGGCGAGGTCGGCTTGCGCAATCTGCGGCTCCTACGGGGAGGCCGTGATCGTTGAGGAGGAGAAGCTCCAAGCGCGGCCGCTCGTGATTGCCGCGATCGGCACGCGTTCTCGGCGGCAGAGCGCCAAGAGCTGGGCATCGCCCTTTGCGTGGCGGGTGGGCCGGATTCGTTCGCGGTGGCCGTTCAGCGCCCTCGGAGGGGGGGCTGCCGTGTTCATCCCCGCTTGCGCGGGGACGCCCGTTCTCACGGTTTCTCTTGCTGGAGCACCTAGAGCATGAGCTTTCCCATGCCTGAAAGCCAAAAGACATGCTCGTCGAACTCTACGGAAGGCCCGTCATACGTCAAGGTCTGCTTGCTCGGCAGCTTGGAGGCCAGGAACCCCCAACGGGCCAAGAGCCATACGTGCTCCTCGACCTCCGTTTTCGAGTAACCGGGCGTGCAGGGGGCCGCGTCGAGGCGGCCCCTTCTGACCTCCTTGAATGTGGAGAGAATGTCTCGAGTTAGGTCAGCGGTACCCTTCTCTTCATCCATGCGGCGAAAGTCTTGAATCGCTTCGTTGGCTGTCATGAGTTCTCCTTCTCGAACATGTGCTCCCGAACATGTAGTTCTTGATGCCCGGGCTGCGGGTCACGGCCTCCGCGGATGCGGGACGATCCAGCCGTGTCGCCGCTGGGGGGTTGGCGAAATCCAGCCTGTCCGCATCCATGCTGCCCTGACGCATGCTGAATCCCTTTGCGGACAATTCGCTCTCGGTCATCACTCTTGATCCTAAGGGTCCGCATTTGCGCCATGCCGCCATTGCGGCATCGTGCTAGGCTGTGGGCGTGTCGGCCGAGTTGATCGCCATCCTTGGCGTGGGCGTGTCCCTGCTTGGCGTAATGCTGCGGCAAGGCGCAACGCAGCGGGCCGACATTGGGGAGCTTGCCAAGCGCGTCAGCGAACACGGTGAGCGGCTGGCGCGAATCGAAGGGCTGCTAGAGGGCCTTGGGCTGCAACGCGGCGACAGGCTGGCCGCGGGCGACTAGGCCCGGCTTGCGAATGCGTCCCCGCACGGATATGGGAACCAAGTGGAATCCCATAGAACACCGTCTCTTCAGCGCCATCAGCCGTAACTGGGCGGGCCGCCCGCTGGAGAGCTGGGAAACCGTGCTGGATTACATTCGCACCACCACGACCAAGACCGGGCTGCAAGTCCGGTCAGTCCGCATCACGAAGCAGTATCAGACTGGGATCAAAATCAGCGATCGGCAAATGGCCGGGCTGAACATCACCAAGGGCAAGAAACTCCCCAGCTGGAATTACGACATCAGGCCCCGACAACCGCGCAAGCCACCACCAGACCCGCAACCTGTCCAGCCAGCGGGAACCTGAGCGGCTCTGTTCCCACATCCACTGCGTCCCCTCTACCCATCAATCGCCGTCGGTCCTGCCTCACTGCTCCCCAAAATGCCAGAGTTGTTCTTGCGTGTCCCCTTAGCTAGGAAGCAGTAGCTGTTTTGGGTTTCTGCCTACGGCTTTCGCCATCTATAGGTGCCTCACTGACCTTCCTGCTTAGCCACGTCTCCTCTCCCCGCTCGTCGAACCGGACGTGCCGATTTCCAGCATCGTATGTAGCTAGCCACATCAACCTGCCCCGATCCTACCTAGGCAGTTACCCCGGTACTTGAGGTTGTCACAGAGACCCTGTTCGACAGCCAGGTCGGAGCAGCGCTGGATGACGACGACATTGCAACCGCGCTTGCATACGTGCCGGTAGGGGATCGTGGTGCTCCATAATGGATTGCCCTCCGCGATGGAAGGACTATCGACTTGTCGCGACCGGGGGTGAGTATGGGCGCACGCGGGTCCCGTTTCCGCACGGGATGGGCCGGGACGGCGACAGCGGAATGAAGTTGGCCTCCAACGAAGACCCGCGCTACGAGGTCAACGACAGGCTTCCCGGGCCGCTCGCGTTAGGTCTCGGCTTGCAGTTCGCCGCGCTCTGCATCAACCGGGTGGTGCTGTTTCCGACCATCGTGTTCCGTGCCGGGGGCGCCGAGGAGTTCCTCTTGTGGGCGGTGTTCACCGCCGTCATGGCATCAGGCGTGTCCACGATCCTGCAATGCGTGAGGGTGGGACGGTTCGGTGCGGGCTACCTTGTGCTGCACGGGAGCGCGGCGGCCTTTATCGCGATTTCTGCGGAGGCTTTGTTGCAGGGCGGCCCGGCGATGCTCGCCACCTTGGTGGTCATCTTGGGAGTCGCCCAGACGGCGTTTTCCGCGCGGCTCTCCCTGTTGCACCGCGTGTTCACGCCAGTCGTCACGGGGACGGTGATCATGCTCATTCCCGTCACCGTGATGCCCATCCTCTTTCGAATGTTGAACGCGTTGCCGTCCGGAGCCCCGCCGCTGGCTGGGCCGCTCAGCGCGGCCGTAACGATCGCCACCATCCTGGGGGTCGCACTCAAGGGGACGGGAGCCATGCGCCTGTGGTCTCCGGTCGCTGGGATCTTCGCCGGTGCGGTGGTCGGCGGATTCTTCGGGATCTACAACACGGGAACGGTGGCCGATGCCGCCTGGATCGGAATTCCGGCGGGACGTCTGCCCGGACTGGCACCCGACTTCAGCCCCGCGTTCTGGGGGCTCTTGCCGGCGTTCCTGCTTGTGGCGCTGGTGGGCTCGGCCAAGTCGGTCGCCGTCGCGGCCGCCGCCCAGCGCCTGGCCTGGCGACGGTCTCGCGCGGTCGACTTTCGCGCCGTGCAGGGCACCGTGGCTGCCGAAGGAGCCGGCAATCTGCTAGCGGGGCTCGTCGGAACGATGCCCAATACCCCGTACGCTGAGAGCCTAGCCGTCGTCGAAGTTACGGGCGTTGCCGCGCGCCGTGTCGGGGTCGCGGCCGGGATCGTCTTCGTCGTCTTGGCTTTCCTCCCGAAGGCGCTCGCTCTCATTCTCGCCATCCCACCTGCAGTCGTGGCTGCCTCCATCGCCGTGGTCATGGCGACGCTGTTCGCCGTGGGAATGCGGGAAGTCATGCTGGGCCTCGGTGCGAACCCCCGCAACGGTCTGGTTGCGGGAGTCTCATTCTGGACGGGCGTCGCGTTTGAGTTCGACATGATCTTTCCCGACTACTTCGCGGAGTTCGCGGGCGGTCTGCTGGGCAATGGGTTGACTACCGGGGGCCTGGCCGCGCTCTTGCTAACGGCTCTGATGGCGCGACCTGCCCTTGCCCCATAAGTCACGAGCGGGGCTCCTGCTGAGACGCGGCT
>JAPPMC010000008.1 GCA_028819235.1 Bryobacterales bacterium | reverse complement strand
TCACTCTCTGGCCCGCCTACGAGCCACCACCACTGCCCGCTCGAACGTTTACGTGCAAACAGGCGGATTCGCCTTCGCATTTTCTCCGAATGTTCGACGATCTCTTCAGTATCCAATGTCGCATCCTCCCTCCCGAAAGTCGAGATTCAGCCACTACCGCCGGAGTCGTCGCATAGCGGCTTCGGCTCTAAGCTGCTGTTGGCCAGTTCCTCGAACTTCCCGCCTACCCCTGCCAAGTACTATATCTCTCTCTGAACACGCTTGGCTCGCTCACTCATCCGACCCGTGACGGGCTCCATACGGTGCCCGGACCCGATGCCCCAATATTGCGTTCGTCAGCATGTCGTAGGCTTTCCACATGAACTGGCTGCCCCGTGGAGCAGCGTGATTGCGTGCTCGGTAGCCTCCCAAGTCCGCCGCCAGACCGCTTGCCTCCCCGAGACTGACACTTCCGGACATCGGGAGATCTGTGACTCTTGCCTCGTGGTGGGACTATACTGCGCAGATAGATCGGTCGTTCGCAGCCGCCGGCTGGCTATGCCAGCTACTGTTTTCCGCACCCCGGAAAGAACACATCAGGAGCCCACTGAAGATCCTTATCAATCTTTGAACATATATGCACATTGAATCCATGCTTGGATCTGCCACCATTGGGCCATGGACGCGGAGGCGATCGCGAGGCGCTCCCAAGTCGTCCTTGACCTCGCCCCCGGAGGCGCCGTCGTTGTCTCCCTGCAACTCAACCTCTACTTCGAAGGTGACACCTGCCTGTTCCTGGTGGGCGGATTCCCCATTGACGAGCACCAAGTCGATGACCGCGCCGCCCGCAATTCCATCCTGGCCCGCGACGTGGACATGGGCCTCGCCACCGCCGGCCAGATCGCCGGCCTCTGCCGGCGTATCTGTGCGCACCGTCCATCGCGCCGTCCGCCAGCGCCGCAAAAAGGCTGGGATTCCTTCGGCAGAGAGTCCGGCCGCCTCGGCCGCCCGCTCGCCGTGCAGGACGGGGGCCTCCTGCAGCCCGCCGCCAACTTGCAGCGCGCCCGCTCCAGCCTGCGCGGCTTTGCCCGCAAGCTCGTCCTGAACTACCAGAAGCTGCACAACGACAAGGCCGGCGGTCGTCTGCCGAGCCTGCCCGCGCAAGCCCCACCGGCATATCCGGCCCCCGCGCTGCTCCCCCTCCCGCAGTCCGACAACGGCCCGGCCCTTGGCCCCGACAAGCGGTAGCGCAATCTGATTGACGCCGGCGTCCCGCAGGGGTGGGCCACCCGTGACACTGAGGGGAGTGGCCTGGCCAGCGTAGGCGCGCCGGCGGAGCGTCTGCCGAGATTCGAGCTGCCCCTGCGGGCCGTCGCCAACGGGGTCTGCTGGCCGCACTACCGGCCCTGCTGCGCCAGGGCCTGCTCAGCTCCGCCGGACCGCTCCACCTGCCCAAGGGATTCAACGGCCTGCGCTCTATCCTGCTCGCACTGAGCGTTGGTGCCGGACTCTGGAGCGTGCGCTTAAGGAATACTATGGGGACCGGGGGCTGCTGCTGACCGCTCGGCCACTTCTCGCCTGATCGAGCGCCGCTGATCACCGCTCCGGATGCGCCGTCTGTGCGAATGTGGCGGCCTCAGTGTGCGTGTGGACTGCGGGATTCAGGACAAATGTATCGACACTGCCCTGATACGGACATTTCACGGCCAGAAATGTCTCAGGGAATGTCAATCGGACATTCCCTGAGACATTTTCGCCGGGACCAGCGGTCCAAATGACCACGAGTTTCGACTTTCTCGCCACCGCCATCCGCGCGAGGTCGGTTGCGCCCGGGGGCTTGGCCCCTCCCGTCGCCAGTCTCTGGCCAGACCGTTGTCGAGAGTGCGCTGGGGTGATCCCCATTTGCCATTCCCACACCTGCGAGGTGCTTGCTCTCGGCGACTTCCGACTCAAAGACCGGCGGGGTCCCGCCGTTCGTTTGTGCTGTGTAGTGGACCACGCGATCAACTTCTCGGATTTCACGTTGGCCCAGCTTCGCATTTTCGCGTCATCTACCTGCCGGGCCTGAGGCCCTGGCAGCTGCGCGCGGGCACGACGACGGTCCGGAAGCCCCGCAGGACTCGTTGGGCTCAATTTCCGGGGCGTTGCTTTGCGCCATCCCAACGACCGCGACTGGAGCGCGGGCGCATTCCTCAAGCGCAGGCCCGACGCCGGACTGGTGAATCGCCTCTCCGGGCGATCGGGGAGGGGGTCACGATGTCGCCGGGAGATCTGCGAGTTTGTCTCGATGCCGGCGACTTCAATCAGTTCCTCGAGCTCACCGTCGATCGCGACATGCCGCTCTCGCTGGCCGACTCGAAGGCAACCCGGGCCTTGAGGGACGACAGGCTCTGGCATGCCTGCCGTGACGACGTTCGACATAACCTCCAGTTCGACATTCGTACCGACGTTGCCGCGAAGCATTTGAAGGGGGCTAGCCAAAGGACATGTACGGTGGGCGATGCGTGATACCTTTCCGAAGGCGCGCCCTATTGGTTCCCATATGTTGCGAGTGTG
Organism: Bryobacterales bacterium; assembly: GCA_028819235.1. GTDB lineage: Bacteria > Acidobacteriota > Terriglobia > Bryobacterales > UBA6623 > VXMF01. The sequence goes on along the minus strand of JAPPMC010000008.1, from coordinate 362 downwards.
CGAGGGCGAGGCCGACCTGGTCGTGCCCTCCTGCCCCAACGTCGCGATCGTCGTTCCGAAGTCAATGAAGGGGAGGAAGCAACCCTGCGGAACGGCGTGGCCAGGTTACCCGATCACATGCACACCGAAGCTTGCCGGAACGTGCAGGACCCAGCAGGTGAACACGGTTCCCGGAGCGCCTCGTTCGGTCCCAGCATGGGACGGTCACATTTCGCGAACGTGCCTCGTCTCCTCGCGTGTCTGGCGGCCCCAACCGCACGGCCGACCCAGCATCAAGGCCCCGCGCGGGTCCAGCGAATTCACCCACCTGGAGTTCGCCAAGAGACCACGACATATAGGGGTTGATGTTCCGTTACACACCA
>JAPPMC010000241.1:28095-31756 GCA_028819235.1 Bryobacterales bacterium | reverse complement strand
GCCGCGTCTCAGCAGGAGCCCCGCTCGTGACTTATGGGGCAAGGGCAGGGTGCGGCTTGAGCATTACGGCCAACCCGAGCCGCTCGGCAACCCGCGCTGAGCCCAGCAGCCGGGCGTCCGTCTCCAGTGTGCGGAATCGGATTTCGGCCCGTTCTGGGGCCGGCGTGAAGGCATATGGCACCAGCGCGATGGCATTTGCGCCGACTTCGCGAATGAGTACCAACTGGCGCTGCGCGGACTGGCTGCCGTAGCCAGCACCGCCACGGCCCTCGTGGGAGAACGAGATGCCCTTGGCGTAGCGGGGCAACGCTCGCGGAGGAAGCGGACCCTCGGCATCCCCGTTGCAGGGGGGCACGCAGTCAGGGCACAGTGCGAGTGCTTCCTGCAGACTCTCCCGCTGCAGCCTGCCAAGAACACCGCGCCCCATCCGGCGAACAGCGTTCTCCACCCAAGCCCCCCCAACGGCATCCCGGACCAGCGGCGAAAGGAACTCTGCTCTCTCACCGAAGACCTCTTCCGCCGAGTACTGCCGCTCTTCGCAGGCAATGCGAGATCCCGCCGCGGTCAGGCGTTCCCCGCCGACGGCCCCGACGCCGTAGCGCGCCACTGCCATCTCCATAGATGCTGAGCCAGGAGACCCCCAAGCCTGACGCATAGCGAGCACGGCCTCGGCCCGAGAATCCTCCGGCACAAGCCCGTCACCCGCGACCACTACCGGACCGCCGGCCGCATCCATGACGAAGCTCCCCGACCCCAGCGTTCTCGGCCCAAACGGCACCATCGCCCCATCCGAAGCGGCTATGCGGAGGCGGAGCGGCTGTCCGGTGTCGGGCAGGCCGAGGCGATCCCGCATTTCGGCCAAGCGCCGGTCCGCGCGCACCAGCCACTCGGCCCGCTGGCCCGGCGTGAACTGGTCCGCCTCGAAGCTGAGCATCCAGCCGGGCGAATGGGCAGCGACCCAGTCAACGCCAGCCGCAGCCCGCGGCGCGGGCACTGAAATGACTGTCAGAGCCGAACCGATGGCCAAGATGCTCAAGGCGTGAGTCGATCGGATCGGCAGGAACGTCCCAGCGGGAACGCGGACCGATAGCGCGATCGCCAGAGCCAAGGCGACAGGCACGTATGACGCAGGGGTTCCCTCGAATCCGCGCCCGCTGAAACCCGGGACTCCCATTGTCCACGCCATCGCGACCGCGGGCATCGCCATGCCAGACCAAGCCGCGGCGCGTGAGCGTCCAAGCCCCGCTCGAACGAGCGCTGCAACGGCGAGCGCGCACAACCCGGCTATCAGCCAGCGGCCGAGCGGCGATTCGAGGGGCAACCCGAATGCTTGGCCGATGTGGGTCGTGGTGCTCCGCCCCCGCCAGAGCATGCGCACCAAGTCGGCGCACAGAGGCATTGCCAGCTGGAATCCTGCGCAGGCTGCGGCCAGCGACCAGACTCCGCGTAGGCGCAGCGAGATTCCGAGCACCGCAAAGCATGCCGCGACTCCCAGCACGAGAGGCCCAAACTCGTTCAGCGCGTGCGCCCACCATCCGGCACCTTCGTCGAGCCGGATTCCCGCTTGGGAGAAACCGTCCGCAGGCTCCCCGCCGTCCAGCGCAACCAGCATCCAGGAGCAGGCGGCACGCCACGCCCGGGCCGCCCACCAGCCCGCCAAGCAACCGCCAGCGCCGGCGGCGGCCTCCGCGCCTCGCCGACGCCAAAATGCGGCCCTTCCCGACATCGCCACCACCAAATGTGGCCCACCAGATATAATCGCGGAACCGTGCGGCAGGTCACTAGAAGATCCGTTCTGGGAGCGGGCGCAGCGCTCCTCCCGTTGGCGAAAAAGGGGGGCGCGGCATCGCCCGGCGGGCACGACTTCCGCCTAGCCGTGACGACGGATGAGATCGATGACGATTTGGGAGTCGCGCTCCAGTTCCTGCGTCGGCACGGGCTCCGGCACTGCGAGATCAGGAACATCTGGGGGCGCTACAACACGTCCCAGCCGATGGAGCGGATCCGCGAGGCACGATCGATGCTCGACGGTGCAGGTATTCGCCTGGCAATCCTCGACACCGGCTTCTTCAAGGTGCCGGTCCCGGAGAACCCCGAGAATCTCCAAGCCCAGTGGGACCTGCTAGACCGTGCGTTCGAGCGCGCGGATGTCCTTGGCACGGACCTGATTCGCACGTTCGCCTTCACCTACCGGCGGAATGAGACCCCCGACCCGGACGCCTATCCGCGGATCTACGAACTCGTGGCGGAATCGGCCGAACGAGCCGGGCGCGCTGGCTTCCGTCTGGCCGTGGAGAACGTTCACCCGAGCTACGTGGAGCGCTCCAGCCAGTCGGCTAAGCTCCTTCAGGCTGTGCAGTCCCCGGCGCTGGGCCTGACCTGGGACCCGAACAACGCGGCGCGCGCCGGCGATGCCAGCCCGTTCCCCGACGGCTACGCGGGACTGGACAAGCGCCGCATCTGGCACGTTCACGTCCGGGATTACCGGCGCAGTGCCGACGGCGAAGTCGTTTGGTGCGGCGTGGGAGACGGTGAATTCGATCACGTAGGGCAGCTGCGCGCCCTGGTGCGAGACGGCTACTCCGGGTCGGTTTCGCTCGAGACCCACTACACGATCGACGGCAGCAAGGCCGCCGCCAGCGAACGGTCGGTCATGGGGCTGCTTCGGGCGGTCGCCCAAGTCTAGGCAAGGCGCTTCATCACTCTTAAGGCGTACTGGGTTCTCGGTGTCGTCTAACAGGCCGAGCGGAGGGCACACCCACCCTTGCCCGCGAGTTCCGGCACCTCGTGGGATTCAGCCAGCGACGCCCGCCACAAGCGCGACGAATCTCACCGAAATCGGGAGCAGCCCCGATCGATGGCCGATGGCTGCGGATTTGGGACTCCTCAGCGCTTGGGACTTGTAGGCGTCGACACCGTCTCGGGCGGCGCACCGACTACGGCCTGTTTCATGCCTTCGTGGCGTGCGGCCAACCGCTCTTGAACCTGCTCTCCGGATCAGGCCGAGATTGCACCGAGAGCCGAATCGGGATCCACCCGAGGCACTCCGGCCTCGCGGCCAGATGCGATGCGACCCTCCTGCGACCGGGTCGGATCCGAGTATCCAGGGCAGGGTTTCCCGGGACACGGACTGCATATTGCCCGCCTCCTCAAGGTATCCGGGGCGGCGCAGCAAGCGGCCGGACCACGTATCCTTGCATGCATTGCAAGCAACCGATGTCTTGGATACGCTCCGTAGCGTCAGGAGAAACGATCGATGGCGACGATCACGATCCGAAACCTCGACGACGACATACGGACCCGCCTGCGAATGCGGGCGGCCGGTAACGGCCATTCGATAGAGGAGGAGGTGAGGCAGATCCTCCGCAAGGCCGTCGGGCGCGCGGAGAGATCCCGAGATCTGACGAGCATCATCCGCTCCTACTTCGGACCAGAAAACGGAGTGGATTTGGCGTTGCCCGAGCGAGATCCGGCGCACGAGCCACCGCCCTTCGAGTGAGTTCGCGAGCCATGTTCACGCTGCTTGACACCAACGTCGTCTCCGAACTGATGCGCAAGTGGCCCCCGGCCCCCCCGGGGGGACGGGGGGGGGGGGCCAAACCGGGGGGGCCAGGTTAAATGGGGCGGTAGGCGAGAGGGGGTTAAGGAAAGGGGGCCCCAC
>JAPPMC010000241.1:0-28085 GCA_028819235.1 Bryobacterales bacterium | reverse complement strand
TTTTGTCCCCCCCCATTGTCCCCGGTCTTTCCCACAACGGCGGCCCCCAAACTTAGGCCCATGGGCCCCTACCCCCCGCGTTTTACGGGGGGCCGGGGGCCATCCCGTGGACGACCTGTTCCTGTCGGCCTTGAGCGAAGCGGAGTTACGCTACGGTGCCGCCATCCTCCGGTTGGGTAGGCGCCGCTAGACGGTCTTCTTCAAGATCGACGTGATGCTGAGCGACGCCTTCGAATACCGCCTACTCCCGTTCGACAGCGATGCCGCGCGTGAATAAGGGCGAAGACCGGAGCCTTCCCTCGCATCAAGATCGACGCATTGCTCAAGCACGCGACCTGGAATCTGACGGATGGTTCGAGTGTGCTGTACGAACACACGCTGCCGGACGGTACGCGGTCCGACCATGAGCTCTGCGATCGGCAAGGCCGACCGACGGCGGCCTTGGAAGCGAAGCGCGCCAGCACGGATCCGGCCACGGCTTGCTCCCAATAGTGCGACTACGCCGGGCAGCTTGGCATTCCGTTCGTCTTCCTGTCGAAGGGCGAGGTTTCGGATGGTGATGGTCGCCATCGATCGTTTTTCCTGACGCTACGGAACATTTCCGGACTATTGGCTGCTTGCAGGGCGAGCACAACTCCGCGGGGTGGCTGTCGGAGGACTTCGAGGATGCTGACCGCGGCCGAGGAGACCGGGTGTGGGCCCTGCTGGAGAACAAGTTGGTCAATCCGGAAAAGCTGAGAGAGCATCGATGCCATCGACTGGGAACGGGTGGCGGGGCCGCAGTAGGGCGAGACCTGCGAGCGGATTGGGGAGGCACTGGGCATCGGGGCGCAGCAGACGCCGGCATTGGTGGGCGCTAGAATCTAGCCACAGCGCATTCCCCCACGGGTAGATTGAGGCATTGGTCCGTCGGCCCGATGACGGGGCGCTAGATGGCCCGCGACCGTGCACCTGACGACGCCAGACTGGCTAATCCTGGCCAGCTTCCTGGCATTCTCGCTGTGGATCGGCCTGCGCGTCGCGCGAAGGGCCAGCAGCGACTTCTCCGCATTCTTCCTCGCGGGCCGAAGCCAGCCTTGGTGGCTGCTTGGAGTCTCGATGGTCGCCACCACGTTCTCGACCGACACTCCGAACCTGGTAACCGACATCGTGCGGCGGAACGGGGTGTTGGGGAACTGGACATGGTGGTCACTGCTCCTGTCAGGCATGTTGACCGTCTTCCTGTACGCAAATCTGTGGCGCCGTTCGGGAGCCCTGACCGATGTCGAGTTCTACGAGCTGCGCTATTCGGGAAGGATGGCGGCGTTCCTCCGGGTGTTCCGCGGGGTCTACCTAGGCTTGGTCTTCAACATCCTGATCATGGCCTCCATAACCCTCGCAGCGATGAAGATCGGCGCCGTCCTGTTCGGCTGGAGTCCTGTCCAGACAGTTACCGTGATCGCGACGGTGACGCTGGTGTACAGCGCTTTGGGGGGCTTGCAGGGTGTGCTGCTGACCGACCTCGCGCAGTTTTGCATGGCGATGGTGGGCTCGGTGGCCGCAACGTCTTACATCCTGCAACTTCCGCAGGTCGGCGGGCTGGACCAACTCCTCGCACATCCCGCGGTTCACGAGAGGACTGCCTTCTGGCCCTCCTTCGAGGCAATTGGATGGGCTGAGCTTGCGCCCGTGTTTCTGATCCCGCTGCTTGTGCAGTGGTGGGCGGCATACTACCCCGGGTCGGAGCCCGGTGGGGGCGGCTATATCGTGCAGCGCATGCTGTCGGCGAAGGACGAAGCGCACGCCCGCGCGGCGACGCTGGCATTCAATGTGCTGCACTACGCCGTCCGCCCGTGGCCTTGGATTCTGGTGGCTCTTGCGTCGGTCGTGGTGTTTCCCGGGCTACAAGACATACAGCGCCAGTTTCCGGACATTCCGGAGAGCCTCGTGCGCAACGACCTGGCGTACCCCGCAATGCTGACGTTCCTCCCGCCCGGACTGCTCGGACTCGTGGTGACCTCGCTCGCGGCCGCCTACATGTCGACAATTTCGACGTCCCTGAACTGGGGCTCGTCAATCCTCGTCAACGATGTCTATCGGCGTTTCATGAACCCGCGGGCCAGCGACCGGCGGGTCGTCTGGGTGGGAAGGCTGTGCACGCTGGTCCTCTTGGTCCTGGCCTGCATCGTCGCCTTCTCGCTAGAGAGCGCGCTGGAGGTGTTCAACGTGCTGCTGCAGATCGGGGCCGGAACGGGACTGCTCTACCTTCTGCGCTGGTTTTGGTGGCGCATCAACGCCCTTACGGAACTGGTGGCGATGGCGGCGTCCTTCACCGTCGCGCTCCTGGTTCCAGTGGTGGGTACCAACCTCGACAGTTGGCAGCAGCTCGTGGCCGGTGTCGCGGTCACCACGCTCTGCTGGCTTCCTTGCGCGTACCTCGGCCCGCAGACGGACAAGGCCAAGCTCGAAGCGTTCTACTTGAAGATACGGCCAGGCGGTCCAGGCTGGAATCCGGTGCGGCGCTCGGCAACGCGGGAACGGGAGATCCCCGCCGCGCCGAGCCTAGCGAAGCCAGTGGCAGCCGCGTTCCTCGGGTCGGCGGGGATTTACTCGATCCTGTTCATGACGGGCAGTGCCCTGTACGGCAGGCCGGTGGAGGCCGGCGCGTACGGGATTGCGGGACTGGTCGCGTTGTACACCATTCGGCGGCTTCGCGCTTGGCGCGCTCACGAGTAGCGGCCTCGGCGCCGGCAACAGAACGGGAGAAGACACACGAATACGCCGCAGTGGCACCTCCGGCGTGTCACGGCTGGCCCGCGCTACTGGCCTCGCGGCGGCCCGACAAGCGGTGTCAGAAGAACAGATCGTCTAGACGCGACCGCAGCCACTCCGCGCGCCGCTGCGCTAGGACGTTGAGCAAACGGTCCTCCTCGCGGGCGTCCACGTCCACCGCCATCGCCCGGTCCAGCATTGCTTCGAACATCTCCCGCTCCTGCGCCGGAACCGCTCGGGCCTCGGCATAGGCCACGAACAGGCCAGCCCGCTGGCCGCCCGACAGGGCGAGCGCACGCTCGAAGCTCCGCTCCATCACGCCAGCATCCCCACCGCCCGGTTTGGCCGCCTCCAGACGCAGGCGGAACTCGTGAAGCGCCCCCCGATCCCAGGCCTCGTCCAGATCCATGGCCCGTTCCAGCATGGCCTCGACCTCCGAGAGGCGCACGACCAAGGAGGCGTCGGTAGGACTGGTCGAGATCGCCAGCCCCAGCGCCGCCGCAGTCCAATAGAGCAGGTCGACGTGCCTGGAGCGCACGCGGGCGACCGCTAGGCGAGGCTCGCCGCGCAACTCTCCGCCGATCCCAGGGTAGGCCTCCTCCAAGGCCCGGAGCCCGTAGGCCAAACCCCGGAGGTACAGCCGTGCCGCCCGTTCCCGGAGCTGCTTCGAGCGGAGGAAGTCCTCGCTCTCCAGCATCTGGCCTGGCATGTCCACGTAGGCCATTGCGTACAACGAGAACCCCTTGGCTGCGGTCACCAGCAAGCCCCTGTGACGAGGGGTGATCGCCAGAAGGCTCTCGACCATCTTCAGGCTGAATGGAAGAGCCTCGCCGACCAGGTCCGGGTCCGGGTCCGTCTCGAACGTGGACGTTCCGGAGGAGAGCGCGTTGCCCACCTGCCTCACGGCGAACTTGCGCACAGAGCAGGCGCCAACCAACAGGCAGCAGGCCAAGGCCAGTGCCGACCCGCGCCAAGCCGACCCGCGGCCGCCGACGTACCAAGTCCGGACCATTCGCCTAGAGGCCCAGCAGGCCGCGCACGAACTTGGGCGGCGGCGAGCCGAAGGAAAGCACCCGGTCATGGTATTCCTGCCAGTCTGAGATCGGACCGTGGCGCTGGATCCAAGCATCGCGGATGTCATTGTGCTCGCTGATGCCAACAAAGTACGTCGAGAGTTGGGCGGAGGTCAGCTGCGCGCGGATCCACTTTCCGGCGGCCTCGCCCTCCTCCTGATAGCCCTGCCCCATCATCAGGTCCATCGCTTCCTGCTCCGTCATCGCCCCGGCATGAATCTTCTGGTCGAGGATGGCGTTGATCACGGCCCTGGTCAGCATCTTCAGCTGCTGCATTTTGAACCGCGGCCCCCCAAAGCCGTGCTCGACCATCACCTGCTCGGAATAGACCGCCCACCCCTCGACGAAGGTCCCGGAAGAGAAGACTGAGCGCACGATCGTCGGGGCCTCGAGCCGGTTCGAATGGGCCAGCTGCAGATAGTGCCCCGGGACGGCCTCGTGGACCGTCAGGTCCTGCAGCATGTAGTCGTTGTACTCGCGGTAGAAGGAGAGCTTGCGCTGCTCGCTCCAATCGGCCGGCGTTGGGGAGATTGCGTAGAACGTCTCGCCGTTGACCTCCAGAGGGCCCGGGGCATCGCAGTAGGCCGTGGAGACGCCCCTCCGGAACTCGGGCATCACGATCACCTGGATTGGCTCGTCGGGGACGGTCACCAGCCGCCGTTCGCGCGTGAAGTCCGTCACGTCCGCGAGGGCTCGCTTGGCGTCCTCGACGATCGACACGTCTGTGGGATGCTCATCGGCCAGCGCTGCCAACACCGTGCGGACTACCTCCGGGCGATCCGCCGCTAGCAGCTGGTCCGGGGTGGTCGGCAGCCTGTCCAGCAGGTCTTGGGGTGGGGCTTCCGACAGAAGCGCCACCGCAGTCTCGTACATTTCATCTTGCAGCTCCGACAGACGCCGTTCCGCACGCTGCAGGATCTCCTCCATCGACAGGTCCGAGTGGAGCCTGTACGCCAGCCTCTGGCGCAGCTTGGGCTCGCCGATGCGAAAGTCGCGGCTTGCGCTCGGCAGCAGCTCGTCGCGCAGCCACTCCCCGTACTCCTCCAGCGCAAGGATGGCCGCCTCCCGCGCCGGAGCCAGGCCCTCCGCCATCTCGGGGGCTTCGGCCAGGAACTCATCAAGGCCGGTCTGCAGCAAGGCCACCGTGCCGGTGTTCTGGCGCAGGGCGGTCTCCGTGTGCACGACGGTAGGGTCTGTCAGGTTCGCGCGTGCGGCGGCCACAACGGCCGGCACGCCCTTAAGCCGTTCGCCGAGGCTTGCGAGCCGCTCCTCCAATGGGGCGAACTCGCGCGCCAGCAGCGAGTAGAGGGCGTCCCCGACGCCATACCGCATCGCATTCCACTCGTGCTCGCGAAGCTCCTCCGCCGACCAGATGCTGTACTCGAGATGGTTGCGCAGGATCTCGTAGTCCACGGCGTTCGCTTCGCCCAAGAGCGCAGGATCGATCTCCTGCAGCCGAGCGAGGAACTGGCGGTTCCACTCGAGGCCCAAGTCCACCGACTCGGCAGAGTAGTCGTTCAGACGGCCGTCGAAGCGGTGGTCCCCCAACGCCGTGGCGGTCTCCGGATAACGCTCTGCGAGCTCATCGATGTATTGCGCCGCGAGCGCCGCGAACTCCTCGTCCTGCTGCGGCTCGGTTGAGCATGCCGCCGCAGCTAGCGCAACGGCCAAGACGGGGGGCCAAGCCTTCATGCGGACATTGTACGACCGGCCCCGGACCTACAGGTCCAGCGTTTCGACGTGCGCACGCACGTCCTCGGCCAGCACCTCCCGCACTTCGTCGCTCCGCAAGTGCTCCGAATCGTCGAACGTCTCGAACAGGTGCATCTTGACGACGGCATAGCGTTCCACGTCGTTCAGGTCGCGGCTTTCTTCCCTCTCCCACTCTGCGAAGCTGGCGTCGGGGGCGAAGACCGTTAGCGAGAAGTACGCCGATCGATCGGACGTGCAGCGGAACACGAAGTCCCGCCCCGACAGACCCGACCTCGAGGCTGCCCGGTAGCCCTCATAGGTGTACTGGTATACATATCCGCTCTCGGCGGCATAGGCCTTCTCCCGACGGATGGGTGGGCGGCCGCGAAGTGGCGGGGCCTCAGCCTCCCGGGGGTGCCGGAAGGGCCAGCGCAGTCGGAAGGCCACTGGGCACCCTAGCGGAAACGCTCTTCCCTGAAAGGATCCCCATACATGTGGTAGCCCCGCCGCTCCCAGAATCCGGCGCGGTCATGGGCGGTGAACTCCAAGCCGCGGATCCACTTCGCGCTCTTCCAAGCGTAGAGGTGCGGCACGATCATGCGCAGCGGCGCCCCGTGCTCGGGCGTCAGCGGCTCGGGTTCGTGCGTGTCGGCCAGTAGCACGTTGTCGCCCAGCAGGTCCTCCAGGGGAGTGTTCGTCGTGTATCCCCCGTCGCAGTGCTGGATCACATACCGGGCACGCTCCTTGGGCCGTGCCCTCTCGACGATGGTCCGCATTGAGACGCCTTCCCAAACGTTGTCGAACTTGCTCCAAGTGGTCACACAGTGAAAGTCTGCCTGCACGCGCGTGCGCGGCAGTTCCTGAAACTCCTGCCAGCTCAGTTCGAACGGGTGTTCGACCAGTCCCCCGACGACGAAGTACCAAGTGGAGGGGTCAAACTCTGGGACGGCGCCCGCATGGAGGACCGGCCATTTGAGGGTCAGCGACTGCCCTGGAGGCAGCCGTCCCTCCTGGCGGCGCTTCCGCTCCAGCCTCTTGCGCTCCATGCTCCTGAACATCGCCGAAACCCAGCGTACACCAAGCGGCGCGACAGCGCGGTAGGGTGGAGCCGTGAGCGGCCCGCCCTGGATGGTCTCGCTGCACGGCGGACACAGCCGAGAGTTCTGCGAGCACGCCCAAGGAACCCTGCGTTCCACGCTTGAGGAGGCAGTCCGGCGCGGACTCCGGGTCTACGGCCTCAGCGAGCATGCGCCTCGAAGCGAGGACCGCTTCCTGTACGCGTCGGAGAGGGCAAAGGGCTACACGGTGGCGCGCCTCGGCAGGGAGTTCGAGGAGTACGCGCGAGCATCGCGGGTCCTCCAGCGGGAGTTCCGCGGAAGGCTGGAAGTGCTGCGTGGCTTCGAGACCGAGGCCGTCCCACGATCGGGATACGCAGCGGAGATGCGCGCTTTGGCGAGCGAGCACGGATTCGACTACGTTGTGGGCTCGGTCCACCACGTCAAAGACATTTCCATCGACGAAAGCCCTGCGCACTTTCGGGCGGCCGCCGCCGCCTGCGGCGGAATCGACGCACTGCTGGAGCGCTACTATGCCACTGTCGTCGAGGTGATCGAGGAGATCCGGCCGCAGGTCGTGGCGCATCTGGACCTACCCAAGCTGTATGCGCCCGAGGGGTCGGATCTGCCGGGGCTAGCCGCCCGGAAGGCGGCAAAGGCGGCGATCAAGGCGGCGAGGACCCGCAACTGCATCCTCGACCTCAACACGGCCGCGCTCCGCAAAGGCCTGCGCGAGCCCTACCCTTCCGCCTGGCTCGTTCGGCTCGCCAAGGATGCCGGTGTGCCATTCTGCTTTGGCGACGACAGCCACTCGCCAGGCCAAGTGGGGTACGGCATCCCGAGGGCGCGACTGTACCTGCTGCGGCTGGGCGTGGAGACGGTCACGGTCCTCCGGCGATCGTCGGACGGGATCCGCCGACAAGAAGTCGACCTCACGCGACCCTGACCCATGTCGCTTATCAGCCAGTCCTGCCGAGTCAACACCCACGCGGTGCTGGACCAAGAGCGGAATGGCCGTTCCGATGTTCGGGCCATTCTCGGCGCGGTGTCCTGCCTAGCTGCCATCTGGCTTGCGGCCTGCTGGATGGACGAACCTCGCGGTGATGCCGAGCTGTACTTCGCGCGGCACAATGCCGCAATCTACTCCGACCGAGAGCCTGAGACCGTCCCCCAGCTTTTGGATTTCGACGTTAAGATGACGATCCTGCAGGAGCACCGCAGCTTCGTGAACGTCTTGACCGAGGACGGCCTAGAGGGCTGGGTCTCGCGCGAACATCTGATCGACAGCGAAACTCGCGACTGGAACCTCAAGCTGACGAAGAAGTGGGAAGATTTCCGGGACCAAGGCAGGGGCAGGGCATGGGACACGCTCAACGTCCACAGCGAGCCCTACCGCTGGGCCCCGACTCTCTACCAGCTCGCCAAAGACCAGTCGTTCGAAGTCCTCGACCGGACGCTCGTGCAGCGCCTTCCGTCCTGGGTCGACGCCAACGAGGAATTGGCCGCTACAGCCGCGCTCCCCTACTCCGACTACTGGTTCCTTGTCAGGGTGTCCGAAATCGAGCGGTGCGGGTGGCTGCTGGAGAACATGGTCTACGCCGATGTCCCTACCGAGGTGGCGATGGTTGCCGGAGGCCAGCCAATCGTGGCCCATTCCCAGCTTGGCTCCGATCGGGACGTTGCCGACGGCAGGTCGGCGAGAGCCTGGCTCCTCGCGCAGTCGAGCGAAGACGGGCAGGTATTCGATTTCGACGTGCTGCGGGTCTTGCGCTGGAACAGCAGCCAAGGACGCTTCGCGGTCGTGCGCCGTGTGTCCGGGCTGAGGGGCTACCTCCCGATCGAGACGCTGGACGAGGTCGTGGCGCACGGACGGGGTGGGATTGGCTTCAGGGTCTTCGTCGAACGTGACGGCAAACTTCGTGAGAAGACGTACCTCTATCACGACGGGCTGGTGTTGCCCGCCGACGACCTCCCGTCAACGAGAGGTATCCTTGGCAGCATCGGCGAGTCCTACAAGTTCCGTCCTTTCCTCACGTCTGCGTCGGCGGCCGACAGCGGGTCCCCATAGTACAATTCAAGCGGAGTCGGCCCAATTGTGGCGGAGGCCGTCCAATCTCCCTTCCCTGACCCTGCCGCAGAAGCGCGGAAAGGGCGCAGCTGAACGCCGCACCGAAACATGCTGAAGCTGTTCCAGAACCAAGGCAAGGTACTGCGATGGACGATGGGGGTGATCCTCTTCCTCGTGGCAGGCTCGATGGTGATCACGCTCGTTCCAAACGTCTTCGGCCCGGCCGGGCCGGGCGCGCCCGACGTTCTGGCAGAGGTCGCCGGTGTGACGGTGACCACCGGGGATGTCGAGTTGGAGCTCCGGGAGCACCGCGCGAACAACGTGCCTCCCGAGGCCATTTCCATGCTGGCCAGCACGGCGATCGATTCGCTCATCGCCGAGCGCGTCCTGTTTTCTGAGGCGGCCGCCTTGGGACTGGTCCCCTCGGAAGAGGAGCTCGCCCAGTGGATCCGGGAACAGCTGCCCGACGTGCTCTTCCCGGGTGGAGAGTACATCGGCGGAGACGCCTATCAGCGTTTCGTCCGCCAGCAGTTCCGCCGCACCGTGCCGGAGTTCGAACGCGACCTCCTGGAACAGATCGCGATCGGGCAGAACCTCCGCCAGCTCGTCACTGACAGCGTACGGGTGACCGAGGAAGAGGTGGCCAAGCGCTACCACGAGCGCAATGACGCCGTGCAAATCGAATGGGCGGCGATCGCCGCCTCCAGCCTTGCCTCCGAGGTCTCGCCGACTGAAGAGCAGCTGCGTCAGTACTTCGAGTCGAATAGGCTGCGCTACCGCCATCCGGAACGCAGGCCCCTCCAGCTCATCACGATCGCGCCTGACAGCGCGGCGAGCGATGTGGAGATCACCGAAGCTGAGGTCCAGCTCTACTACGGCCAGAACGAGTACCGCTTCGAGAACCCCGAAAGGGTCAAGCTGCGACACATCCTCTTCATGACCCTCGAGAAGGCCGAGGAGGAGCAGCAGCAGGCCCTTGAGGATGCCGAGGGCGTGCTGGCAGAGTTGCGCGCCGGAGGGGACTTCGAGGCGCTGGCACGAGAGCACTCCGAGGATCCGGGCAACGCAGACAAGGGCGGTGATCTGGGCTGGGTAAGTCGGGGAATGATGGATCCCGCCTTCGAAGAGGCCGGCTTCGCGCTGCAGGATGTGGGTGAGATCTCCTCTGCGCCGGTCAAGTCCGAGTTCGGGTACCACCTCATCCGGCTCGATGACCGGCAGGCCCCGAGCGTTAAGCCTCTGGAAGAGGTCCGCGACGTGATCGTGGATGACCTCCGCGCGGAACGGTCCCAAGGCGAGCGGTTCGCGCTGATCGAGCGTGCCATGACCGCGGCGGAGGAGTCCGGCGGCCAGCTCTCGCGTGTGGCTGCGGACCTCGAGCTCGGCTACCAAGAATTCCCGGCCTTCGGCAGGGACGAGATCCCGGACGGGCTGCCCAAGGCAACCGCCCTCGTGGAAGCCGTCTTTCAGCAGCTGGCCGGGCAAGTGTTCACCACAGCGGACCAGGACACCGTGTACATCGGATTTGTCTCAGAGCCGGTGCTGGCACGGGATGCAGAGTTCGAGGAAGTGCAGGGCACCGTTCTCCGCGACTACATCGACACGGAGGCCGCGAACATTGCCCGCCAGCGCTCCGAGCAACTGGCCCAATCGGCCGAGGATAGCGGTGGCAGCTTGGCGGCAGCGGCCGCGCAACACGGAGCGCAACGGGCGACCACGGACTTTGTCAAGCGCGATGGCGAAGCCGATGAACTGGGATCCGTGAGCGCACTCGGCGAGGAAGCGTTCTCGAAGGTGAACGGCGAGGTGCAGGGCCCGGTGGCGGTCGGCGAGCGCTGGGTGGTATTCCGAACGGTCGAAATGAGGCCCGCCGACGAGTCGATGCTTGGCGACAGCCGGGAGCAGCTGCGCCAGGAGCTCATGCAGGAAAAGAGGGCGCTCGTGTTCGAGTACTTCCAGCAGGACAAGCTCCGCGAGTACAGCGATGCCGGCTTGGTGGTGCGCTACCCGGTACGGATCCAGCAGTACCTGCAAGCGATGCAGAGGGTGATCTGAGAACGGCGAGGCCTGAGTTGTCCGCAATCACACAGATGCGCCTCGCCCCAATCGCGCAGTCTTTCCCGGACCGCTCGATCTCCGATGTCGGCGGCGCAGTGCAGGAGGAGATGCAGAGTGCCGCGTGGGCCCTGGGTGTCCCCGCCGGCGCGCGCATAGCGGTCGGCGTGGGCAGCCGCGGAATCCGCAACATCGATCAGATCGCCAAGGCGGTCGTGAACTTCTGGAAGTCGCGCGGCGCGCGTCCGTTCATCGTGCCCGTAATGGGCAGCCACGGCGCGGCCTCGGCGGAAGGCCAAGCTCAGGTCTTGGCGCACTACGGCATCGACGAGACCACCATGGGGGCACCGGTCGTCAGCTCCCTGCAGGTCGTCCCTGTGGGCACGACGCCGGAGGGCATCGAGGTCTCCATGGACCGCCACGCGTTCGAGAGCGACGGCGTGATGCTCTGCGGGCGGGTCAAGTGGCACACGGACTTCGAGGGCGCCCTCGAGAGCGGCATCCACAAGATGATGGCGATCGGCCTAGGGAAGTGGGAGGGGGCCAAGCGTTATCACAGCTGGGCCCTCCGCATCGGGATGGAGCGCGTCATCCGGGGAGTGGGCGCCGCAATCCGGTCGACCGGCAAGATGCTTGGAGGGCTGGCCATCCTGGAGGACGCCTACCACAACACGGCCGAAGTCCGCGCCGTCGGCGCGGAAGGCATGGCCGAGCAGGAGGAGCGCCTCCTGCGCCGCGTGAAGGAATGGAAGCCGAACCTGCCGGTCGACAGCGTCGATCTCCTGATCCTAGACGAGATCGGCAAGGACGTCAGCGGTGCGGGAATGGACACGAAAGTGGTCAACCGCGGCGGGCCACAGGGCGCCAACAGTTGGCGGGGCGTGCCCGCGGTCCAGCGGATCTATGTCCGTGACCTGTCCAGGAACACGTATGGCAATGCCATCGGAATGGGTTTCGCGGACATCGTTCACCGGCGCCTGGTGCGCAAGGTGGACTTGGAAGCGACTTGGGTCAATGCCTTTACCGCGTCGGTGACGTACCCGGCGTTCACGCCAGTGCACTATCCGACCGACCGGGAGTGCCTTGAGCGGATCCTTCCGACCTGCGGCAAGCTGAACCTCTCCGAGTGCACGGTCCTATGGATCCGCAACACGCTCGACCTCTCGTCCCTGCTGGCCAGCGAGAACCTTCTGCCCGATCTGGAACGGCGGCCCGGCATTAGAGTGTCTGGGCCCCCGGCGCGGCTGAACTTCAATGCAACCGGGAACCTCTTGAGCCCCTTCGGCACGCGCGCGGAAGAACACCACGCTGCTTGAGAGTCGCCCAGCCTTGGCCCTGCTCCCCACCAGTGCGGCGGAGGGCCCGGCCCGATGACCGTCCTCCAAGCGGCAGTGCTGGCCGTGGTCCAAGCGGCGACCGAATTCCTGCCCGTCAGCAGTTCGGCGCATCTCGTGCTGGTCCGCTGGCTGTTCGGCTGGCAAGACCCGGGCTTGGCGTTCGATGTCGCACTGCACTTCGGAACGCTGCTGGCGCTCGCAGCGTACTTCGCCCGGACCTGGATGCGCATCATCGCGAACGGGTTCGGCTGGCGCGCCGGTCAAGCCGGCGCTGCCGGAGCGGACCGGGATCTGGACCGCAGCCCGCGCCTGCTGTGGCACCTGGCCCTCGCCACCCTGCCAGCCGCCGTGGCCGGACTGCTGGTCCAGGACATTATCGAGACGCACCTGCGCAGCCCGCTCGTGATCGCGTCGATGCTGGTTGCGGTCGGGGTGGTGCTCTTGCGAGCCGACCGGCACGGCGCGCGAGGAGGCGATCTTGGCTCGCTCTCCCTATTGGGATGCGTTGTCGTCGGCTGCGCGCAGGCCGTCGCCCTCGTCCCGGGCACGTCCAGGTCAGGCGTCACGATCGCCGCGGGACTGCTGTTGGGACTGCGCCGGGACGCGGCAGCCCGGCTCTCGTTCCTGTTGGCGATGCCTGTCGTGCTGGGCGCTTCCCTGAAGACCGGCGTGGAGACGCTGGTCGGATCGGGCCCAAGAGGCGTCGAGGCCGCGCCGCTGATGGTGGGAATCGCCGTCAGCGCGATCGTGGGCTATTTCGTGATCGCAGAATTCCTGCGTTACCTGCAGGCGTCGAGCCTGGCCCTGTTCGTCTACTATCGGTTTGGCGTGGGAGCGCTCGTGCTCGCACTGCTGGCCGCCAACGGGTCCCCAGCGGGCGGCGGTCTCTAGAGGTGCGCCAGTGAAGGTAAGGATCACGATCCGAGACCTCAGGCTGGCCGAGATGGCCGGAGTGCTCCTGTTGATCGCAGCGGTCGGATCACTGCTGAGCATCGGCTCCTATTCCCCCCATGACCCGTCCGCGAATGTCGCCGCCACCAATGCGGTGGCCGAGAACTGGATGGGCATTCCGGGGGCGTACTTCGCGGACCTTGTCCTGCAATTGCTGGGGCTGGGCGCGTTCTCACTGCCAATCGGACTGGCGATTTCGGGAGTTTGGACGCTGCGCGGCAAGGGCTACGAGCACGCCGGATGGATCTTTGTCGGCATGTCCCTGCTGATGGTCGTGTTCTGCTGCGCCCTGCAGATGGCGGCGGCACCGATCTCTCGGGGTCTGCCAGACCGATGGGCCGGCGCGATCAAGCCGGGCGGAGCGGTTGGCCAAGTGCTGGGTGAACTCTCCTTGTCCGTGCTCAATGTTGGCGGCACAATCCTCGCGCTCGCCGCCTTGGGCGCGGTCGGGGGCCTGGTGCTCGCGAGCGTCTTGTTCCGGCCGAAACACGAAGGGCCTAAGCCAAGCCCGGTCGCCGTGGACAAGAGGGCCCGCGCGTCTCGCAAAGCCGCATCCGCGAGCAAGGAGCAGAACGCGCGGCGACTCGCAGCGGACAAGACTCTGGCAGAAAAGCCCGCGATGCTCACGCCACCGACCGAGACCAAGCAGTCGGAGACGAAGGGATCCGAAACGTCCGAACCGCCTGGGCCCCCGATCGTTCCTCCGGAAGACCGGCTGCCGCCGTCGAAGCTAGGGGGAACGATGCTTGGGGAGGCGGTCGGCGGAGTAGGCCCCGGAACTGGCTCGGCGAACAAAGCGCGCAAACCAAGTGCTGGCGGCGCAGAACCGTTCCAGCTTCCCCAGACAAAGCTGCTCAAGGCGCCGATCAGGCGGCACACCTTCGATGAGGAGGAGCTACAGGCAACCGGTCAGCAGATCATCGCGAAATTCGAAGAGTTCGGAGTTCGCGGACAGGTGCACCAGATCAACCCGGGACCGGTGGTCACCACCTTCGAGTTCAAGCCGAACAGAGGCGTCAAGCTGAGCAAGATCCTGAACCTCTCGGAGGACCTGTGCTTGGCCTTGGAGTGCGAATCGATCCTGGTGGAGCGCATTCCGGGTAAGCCGACGGTCGGCATCGAGGTCCCGAACCAGGACCGCGAGATTATCTGCTTCAGGGAGGTGGTGGAGACCCAGGTCTTTCAAGAGGCAAAGTCGATGCTGGCATTCGCGCTCGGCAAGGACATAAACGGCAAGATACACTGCGCGGACCTAGCGTCGATGCCGCACCTGCTGGTCGCTGGCCAGACGGGATCCGGCAAGAGCGTCATGGTGAACGCCCTCATCATGTCGCTGCTTATGCGTGCGACCCCAGAGCAGGTGCGCCTGATCCTGGTCGACCCGAAGACCGTAGAGCTGACCTACTATTCCGACATCCCGCACCTGCTGACGCCGGTTATCACCGACATGAAGGAGGCCACGCACGCGCTGGTCAACGCAACTCGGGAGATGGAGCGGCGCCTGCAGCTGCTTGCCAAGCACGGGGCTCGCAACATCGGCCAGTTCAATCAGAAGGCCCGTGCCAAGGGAGGGCGTCGGCGCAAAGCGGGCGGCGAGGAGATCGAACCCCTGCCGTACATCGTCGTCGTCGTTGACGAGCTGGCCGACCTCATGATGCTGGCGGGCCGGCAGGTCGAAGAGGCCATCCAGCGCCTGGCGCAGATGTCGCGGGCAGTGGGCATTCACCTTCTGCTGGCCACCCAACGACCCAGCGTGGACGTGATCACCGGGCTGATCAAGGCGAACATTCCGGCCAGGCTGTCTTTCTTGGTGGCAACACGGGTCGACTCCCGCACAATCCTGGACTCCATGGGCGCCGAGTCGCTGCTAGGCAAGGGCGACATGCTCTTCTTACCTCCGGGTACCGCCAGAATGAGACGGCTGCATGGGCCGTTGGTCACCGAGGAGGAGATCCGAGCGGTGGTGGCCCACTGGACTTCACGAGCGGCACCCGAATACCAGACCGACTTCCTCAAGGCCCCCGAATCTGAGAAGCCCTCCGACGCTTCCGCCGACGACGGTTTCAAGGATGCGCTGTACGACCAGGCCGTGGAACTCGTGCTGCAGATGGGCAAGGCATCAACGTCCACCCTGCAGCGCAGGCTGCGGCTCGGCTACGGACGGGCGGCCCGAATCCTGGACGCCATGGAGCGGGAGGGGATCATCGGACCGCCCGACGGCAGCAAGCCCCGCAAAGTCCTCAAGCCCCGAAGCTAAACGGCCGACGGACGGAAGGACTTAGGGAGCGCCGAGTCCCAGGTCACTCCCCTAAGTGCTTCTCGAACAGCTCGGCAAGCTGCGTGCTGTGCAGCACGACGTCGCTACGGCGCTCGGCCTCGACCATGACCCGCACGACAGGCTCCGTCCCGGAATAGCGGATCAGCACCCTGCCCCGTCCGGCCAGCTCCATCTCACGGTCGGCGATTTCGGATTTGATCTCCGGCAGCGTGTCCAGCGGTCGCTTCTCCCGCACGCGAACGTTGACCAACCTCTGCGGGAACGGCTTCATCCTCTTGCGCAACGAACTGCAGGGAACGCCCTCCTCGGCCAGGATCCGCAGCATGAACAGCATTGCCAGCAGTCCGTCTCCAGTCGTCGAATGGTCGGAGAAGACCAAGTGCCCGGACTGTTCTCCGCCAAGGGACGCGCCGGCCGCAAGCATGCCCTCGGTGACGTGGCGGTCGCCAACTGGCGTGCGCACCAACCGGATGCCGAGGCCTTGGAGGGCAACGTCCAGCGCAAGATTGGACATCACGGTTGCGACCACGAGGTCGCCCTGCAGACGCCTCCGTCGCTTGAGTGCGCTGGCCGCCAGCAGCAGCAGGTGGTCACCGTCGAGCACGTCGCCCTGCTCGTCGACCAGCAGACAGCGGTCAGAGTCTCCGTCCATCGCAAACCCGAAGTCCGCGCCACTGTCGACGACCCGCCGGCCGAGGGAGCGCATGTGAAGAGCCCCGCAACCGAGGTTGATGTTCTTGCCGGTTGGCTCGCAGGCGGTGAAGCTGGCCTGGCATCCAGACAATTCCATCAGTCGCGGCGCGATGCGCACGGCGGCTCCGTTGGCACAGTCGACCACAAATCGAAGGCGTCGCGCCCGCTCAGATACGGGGACCGCCTCCAGTAGATGCCTAATGTAGGCCTGCGCGACATCCGGGCGCTCGGTGGGCTCCTCCAATCGAGGCCTGATGCCATTTGAGAGCAGGGCGTGCACGCGGCCTTCAACGGCCGCCTCGCAGTCGTCGGGCAGCTTGTAGCCCGATGGGCCGAAGACCTTGATCCCGTTATCGCGGAACGGGTTGTGCGATGCCGAGACGACGACCCCCAGACCGTAGCTGCCGTTCCGGGTGGCGTGGGCGACAGCCGGCGTCGGCAGCACTCCGGCGAACTCGGGTGCGACGCCGCCGTCCTTGAGACCAGCCGCGAGTAGGCGCACAATCCCAGGCCCTGACTCCCGGGTGTCCATACCGATGAGGGCGCCCCCGTGACGGTCCTTCGCAATGTGGTCCGCCAAGGCTAGCCCAACGGCGAACACCGTGCGGTCGTCCAGAGGGGGCTCGCCCGCCCGTCCGCGGATCCCGTCTGTTCCGAATAACGTCATGGACCTGGCCGGCGCACGCCCGACCACCGCCTTTCTGAATCAATTGTACGAGGTATTGGTTCGAGCTGGTGAGTCGAGGGCGGCAAGCGGCCCGGTGTCAGGCTTCGAACCCATGCATCTTGCGATAGATGGGATCGTCGTAACGCTGCGTGGACTTGAAATGCTCGTGGCGACCGTCGCCAGCCTCCGGACCGGCCAGAGCCATGATCCCTTCGCGATCCTCTTTGGACAGCGGGGCGAATCCGCGGGCGATCTCGATATCCGCGTCGAGCTGTTCCATCGTGAGGTACCCGCGCACGATCGACGACACCGGGAGGCTAAGCGCCCAGCGGACACACATTTCGGCCGTGACCTTCGTGGTCGTGGGAATCTCGCCTTGGCGGGGACCGCCACCGAGGCATTTCATGCCGATCACACCCACGCCCTTCGCCAGGCAGATGGGCACGACCTCCCTCTGGAAGGACCTGTAGAAATGGTCCATCGGATTGATCGGCATCTGGGAGGACGCCCACTGGTAGCCCTTCCCGAGCATCTTCAGGTGGATGCCCGGGTGCTTGTGGCCGGTGAATCCGATGTGGCGCACCTTGCCCGCCTTCTGCGCCTCGATCGCGACTCTCAGGCCACCGCGCTCGAAGACCCAGTCCGGATCGTTGTCGTAGTTGATCTCGTGGAACTGCCAGAGGTCGATGTAGTCGGTCTGCATCCGGCGCAGGCTGTCCTCGAGGCACTGGCGCGCGAACTTCTCGTCCCTGCCGGAGTTCTTGGTCATCAGGAAGACCTTTTCCCTGCGGCCCTTGAGCGCCTTGCCCATAAACTCCTCGGCGTACCCGTCGTGGTAGGCCCATGCGTTGTCCCAGAAAGTGACGCCGTTGTCGACGGCGGCGTGGGCCATCTTGATCGCTTGCGCCTCTCCGTCATCCTTAGCCGCCCGACCGAGATGCGCGCCGCCCAAACAGAGGATGGACACCTGCTCTCCCGTCCCGCCCAAGGGGCGGGTCGGTATGCCTCGGCCGCCGTCCTGCTGCGGGATAGCTTGGGCCGCCAGTGCGGCCATTCCCGTGCGGGAGGTGGGGACGCTTGTGAAGCCGGTGCGTGCCATCGGCACCAGTATAGGCCGCTCGGCCGCGTGGAGGACCGCAGCGGGCTGCCCCGCCCCTCGCGGGCACAGGCGGGGCGGCGGTCCGTTCGAGCGACCCCAGATCAGTCGTCGCGGGATGCGGCGAAGAACTCCAGCGGCTCAAGGTCGAAGAACTTCCATCGTCCGCCGCGTTTGGCCGCCCGCAGGACGACCGTTTGCCTGCGACGCTCCAAGGGGCCGGGATCCAGCTTGGGCGTCAGCTCGACGAGCCAGTCGACGCTCACGTGCCACTCGTCCGGCCCGCCGGTCGCCGGCCCGGCCGCAACGGAAGACGCGATCCGCCGCTGCGCTGTCAAGGCGGTGATCTGTTCCCGGAGCGCCTGATAGCGGTCGTAGCGCCTCCGTTCGAACGCCCCCATGAACAGCGCCGCATTGCCGGACTGCAGGGCTCGGCTGCAGTCGCGCACGAGGCGGACGATCGCTGGCGTCGGATCCTCAGCGGGCAGCGGTCCGGCGAATAAGGCTGTGCAAGCCGCCAAGGCCAGCAGCCTGCCGATGGCAGCGGAGCGCACCACGGCGCGAGGGTCCGGCCTTGCGGGCCGGGGACACAAACGACGGTTGCGCCGAGAATCGCGCCACACCGCTCAGATGTCTCGGAACGGGCCTCGCTCTACGACATGCGCGATGGCCTGGCCGGGCACCCGGTACTCCGAGTGGGACGCGTTTCCGAGGAAGCCCAGATCCTTGATGCCGGCCGGGCTGGTGTAGTAAGCGTCCACCACAAGGCGCCTCGCCCAATCGAAAAAGACCAGCCCGCGCCGCAGGTCAGAAGGCTTCCGCACTCCGAATACCGAGAATCGTGCATGCTCTTCCGTCTGCCACTCGGTGTCGGGCCCGGTCTCGGTACGCTCGGCCTCCACGAGGGAGACCAGCATCTCATCCTGTTGCTCCGCGGTGCACTCGGCGAATGCATGGCCGTGCGACTGGTTGGCCCGGTGATCGAGCCAGAGGATGCCGCCCGTGAAGATCGCGGCAAGCTCGGCGTTCTCGCTGGCGAGCAGGTCGATGAACTCGGGCGCGCCGCCCTCGCGCGCGCTGGGGCCACCCTCGTCCTCGGGAACGATCAGTTCCGAGAGCCGTTCCAGCGTCTTGAACTCGTGCTCGTTGAAGTACTTGACCTTGTACTCCCCCTGCAACGTGCGTTCCTGTTCAACTTGCTCGTGCACTTCGGTGCCATCCGCTCGCCGCATTGTGCCCGCGATGCCCCCGGCGGTGAGCGCGAGGGCGATTCGGCGCAGGGCGTCCCGGCGCGAGAGGGTGTCGATCCGTACAAATCCTGATTTGTCAGACATTGCCCTTCCTCATCTCCTCCGACAGGTATTCGGCGGTTCTCCATGAGAGCGCGTTGATCGTCAGCGTCGGATTCTTGTCGGGATTGCTGACGAAGCTCGCCCCGTCCGCGACGAACAGGTTGGGAACCTCGTGCGCTTGGCAGTACTGGTTGAGCACGGAAGTGTTCGGGCTGGAGCCCATCCGCGCCGTGCCAACCTCGTGAATGATCGAACCCGGCACGGCGATTCCGGTTCGTTCTCGGGCCGTATTCCCGATGCCGAGCACCGTGCCGCCGGCTGCTTCGATCAAGTCGCGGAAAGTGCGCTCCATGTGCCGCGCCTGACGCCACTCGTAGTCGCTGAAGGAGAAGTGGAACCTTGGCACTGGGATTCCCCAGCGATCCACGGTGTCGGGATCGATGTCCATGTAGGACTGATTGTTCGGGATCATCTCCCCTCGGCCAGACAACCCGACGAAGGAGCCGTAGAGCTCCCGCACACGGCGTTTGATCTCGGCCCCGTAGCCGGCCTGGCGCGCGATTGCCGTGAAGCTCCCCGGGCTGGGAATGCGGAAGCCGCCTCCCATCTCGATGTGATAGCCGCGCGGGAAGTCGAGCTTGCTGTGGTCGTCCCAAAGCCACCAGGGCGCGTAGAGGTGGGCTCCCCCAAAGCCATCGGTGTCGTAGCGCGGCATGTTCTCCAACGCCGGCAATATGCCGCCGAGGCTGAAGCCAACCGTGTCCATCAGGTAGCGCCCGACGAGCCCCGAACCGTTGGCGATGCCGTCCGGGAAATGGCTCGATTTCGAGTTCAGCATTAGTCGGGCGGTCTCGCACGCAGACGCGGCCAGCACGACGGCTCGCCCCTCCAGTCGGCGCTCCGTGCGGGCAGCCTTGTCCACGTAGACGACGCCCCGGGCGAGCCCCTGCGCATCTACCTCCACCTTGCGGACCATCGCGTCGGTGATAAGCGTGACGTTGCCGGTCTTCATCGCCGGGAAGATCTCCACTTGGGATGCGGAGTAGTTCGACTCGGTCAGGCATCCCCGGCCGCATTGCCCGCAGTAATGGCAGGGCAACCGACCATTGATGGACCGGGTGATCACCGCACGCCGGTTAGCGATGAAGGGGATGCCCAGCCGTCCGCCCGCGGCCCGGATCAGCCGCTCGTGCGCCTTCGGCTCCGGGGGGGCATGGAACTTCCCGTCTGGGGCGCTGCGAATCCCCTCCTGCGTGCCGGTGACGCCGATGAACTCCTCGGCCCGGTCGTACCACGGAGCAAGATCCTCGTAGGTGATCGGCCAGTCCCAGCCGATCCCGTCCCTAGAGTAGGGCTGCATGTCCAAGTCGGAGAACCGGAAGGACATGCGGCCGTAGTGGTTGGTGCGCCCGCCGACCACGCGCGAGCGGAACCACTCGAACTTGGTCCCGGGAGCGGTGGTGTAGGGTTCGCCCTCCAGCTGCCAGCCTCCGCTGGCCGCGATCATGAACCCGTATGCCTGCCCCTTGCCGAAGTAGGCCTTGCCACCCTCCTCCGCGCCGCGGTGCCCGTAGTCGTGCGGCCACTTGTTGGTCTTGAAGTCCCTCTGCGGGTCAAGCATCGGCCCTGCCTCTACCAAGGCCACCTTAATGCCCTTATCGGCCAGCACCCGCGTCATCGTCCCGCCGCCCGCTCCGGCGCCAACGACGATCACGTCGTACTTCGTTTCTGCCATGTGCGTCCCTCCGGGGCCCGAGGGCCCGATCTGCCCGGCCAACCCGAAGCGCGCTGGCGGTCTGGCCGGCCTGCCTCAGAAGGGTAGTGGGTCCGGGCGTTTCGCCACAACCCCTTCGTATGCCTCGGCGATGGAAATATTATGCGCGGTCAGCATGTGGCCGGTAGCCCGGTCGAGGTTGATGCGGGCATTCGCGAACTCGTTCTGCGTAGCGATCAGGTTCGTGCGGGCATTCGCCAAGTCCCGCTGGGCCTGCACGACCTGGAAGATCGTCGACGCCCCTAGGTTGTACTTCTTCTGCTCGGCATCCAAGGTCTGCTCCTGGAGCTGGACAGACTTTGCCGCCGCGGCGTAGCGCGCGCGGGCCTGGCTCACCTGGATGAGGGCGGTCTGCACTTCCGTGCGCACCGAGTTCTCCAACTGGACGAAGCGCACTTGCTGCTGGCGCTGCTCAAGCAGGGCCGCCGTGTAGTCTGCTCGCGCCTGGCGGTTCTTGAGAGGGATGTTCAGCTGCATGCGCACCTGATAGTCCGGAAAGTTCCGGCGGAACAGCTGGCCGCCAGCCGTCATGAGGCCGCCGAGGAAGAATGGCGACACGTCGGCAGTCTGCCCAGGATTCGGCCGAAATATCGGATTGATCGAACCCGCCAAAGCGTTGTTCGTCAGATCGACGGTCAGGTTCAGGCTCGGCAGCATCCCGTTCCTGACGCCAACCAGCCCCAGATTGGTGTTGCGCAACCGAATCCGGTTCTGCTCCATGTCGGCCCGGGCAGCAAGCGCCACTTTGCTCAGGACCCTCAATGACTCGACCTCCTCGTCCACATCGACCACGATGTCTTCGGTCGGGACGATCTCGGCATGCTCGAGCGTCGGACTCGCAATCCCGTTCACGCTCAGCGCGTCCTTCAGGATCGTCTCCTGCAATTGCAGTTCGGTCTCTGCCGCTGTCAGGTCTGCCTCGCGGGCGGCAACCTCCGCTTCGGCACGGATGATCTCGATCGGAGCCAATGTCCCGACCTCGACGCGGATCTTGTTGTCGCGGTAGAGCTTTTTCGCAAGCTCCAGGTTCTGCACTTGGCTCTCGACCTGCGCCCGCAGCGACACGAGGCCCCAGTAGAGGCTGGCCACCCGCGCCACCACCTCTTCCACCTGCAGCTTGAACTGCAGGTTCGATATCTCGTTGTTGTTCTTCGCCACCTGAATGTTGCGGGTGTTGACCGCGACGCCGAAGCCCTGCAGCAGCGGCTGGGTCAGCCGCAGGGTGATAGCGCTCGTCAGGGCGGGGTTGAAGTTTGTCCTGAGGCTGTTGGTATCGCTGTGGGAGTTGGCCCACACCAGAGCTGCGGTCGCTCCCGAAGTAAAGCCCTGCCGGATCCCGATCTGGCTGTTGCTGATCTCGCGCACTAGCGTCGTGGTCCCAGTCACGAGGTCGTTGGTCTGAGGATTAGAGAAATGGCCCCAGTCGATATTGCCGAACATCGACGGATCCAGGTTCACGGCCTGCGTGCCGAAGAATGTGCTGGCATCCCCAATGTCGGCGGCACCGCCCTGGCCTCCGCCAGCACCGCCCCCGCCTGCGCGCTGTGTGATGCCCGTTGCCTGGGCCTGCGGCGCGGCACGGGCGGCTGCTCCCTGAGCAGTCGACAGCACGCTGATCTGGTTCTGAACACCGCGCAACTGGGCCCCAGACTTGGCGCGCATCAGGTCGTTCGCGGCGCTCTGCGGGCCATAGCGCGACCAAGCGATGTCCAGATTGTTCTCTATTGCCAGTGCCAGGGCGTCTGAGAGGCTGAGGTAGAGCTTCGCCTCCTGCATCAGGTTTTCCAGCCGGTCGGAGTTCTGGAGGCTGATCTCCGGCACCTCCGGGGCATCGAAAATGTTCACCAATGGGGGCCACGCGGACTGTCCCGTGCTGTAGTCCATGGGCCTGGCGCGGATCTCTTGAGCGGTGGCGAGGGGCTGCAAGGCCATTGCCGCCACTAGCAGCAAGGGCCACCCGATGCGTTTGGTCATGGGAGGCAGATTTTCGGACAACGGACGGCCCCAAGCGACCGCTCCAGCCGAGATCCTAAAGGCGATTCGGGGCATCATGTGGTTACTTTCGGAGACCGTGGGCCACCGCCGTGCCAGAAGCGATAGGCTGCGTGTGTGGCGGGCCCAGGCCAGACTTGGAAGCTAACCTTAGCTTACGACGGCACGGACTACTCGGGCTGGCAGGTGCAGCCCCAGCGCGCGACGGTCCAAGGTGTGCTGGAGAGAGCGCTGGCCAAGATCGAAGGCCAGCCGGTGCGGACTGCTGGATCCGGCCGCACCGATGCCGGCGTTCACGCCCTCGGGCAGGTCGTGTCTTTCGAGCTTCACTGCCCGATCCCCGCCCATGGCCTCCACAAAGCGCTAAATCGGCTGTTGCCCCCCGCGATCCGGGTCACGTCCGCAGACCGGGTACACGCGGAGTTTCACGCGCGACATCACGCACTGGCCAAGACATACGAGTACCGCATCCAGCGCGCTTCAGTGTGCCCGCCGATCCAGGCCCGCTACGTGCTTTGGCACCCATACCCATTGGCTGAAGCGAAAATGGCCGAGGCCGCGCCTCTGCTTGAGGGCACTCGGGACTTCCGGTCGTTCGCCTCGAACTCTCGGGAGCCGCAGGAGAACACCTGCCGGACAGTCTTCTCATCCCGCCTTAAGCGCGACGGCGACCTTCTCGTGTACCGTGTGCGCGGGAGTGGCTTCCTGTACCGCATGGTCCGAAACTTGGTCGGAACGCTGCTGGAGGTCGGACGGGGAAACCTAGCGCCGAACGATATGGAGCGCATCTTCGCGGCTCGGGACCGGCGGGCGGCGGGCCCTGCGGTGCCTGCAAGAGGCCTGTTCCTGACAAGCGTCGAGTACGCCAGATTCAGTGCGCAGGGCACCGAGGCACGGTCAATTCGCCCGGGACACGATCCACCGCGCCAGCCCGCGAAGTGCCCAAGCGCGGTCTGAAAAGACCCCAAGCGCGTCCAGCGATTCCTCGAGACAGCGCTGGGCTTTACGGCGCGATCCCTCGATGCCGTATAGGGCCGGATAGGTGGCCTTGGCCTGCTGCGCGTCTTTGCCCGCCGTCTTGCCCAGCTGTTCGCTGGACGAGACCACATCCAGAATGTCGTCGACGATCTGAAATGCGAGCCCTATCCGGTCACCGTACAGGCAGAGCGAATTGTGCAGGACAGGTTCTTCCTCGACACACTCACCGCACAGGGATCCGACGACCACCGACGCGCGGATCAGCGCCGCCGTCTTGGATTTGTGGATGTATCGGACCAGCTCTGGCGTTGGCACGCATCCCTCCGCCTCGAGGTCCGCCATCTGACCGCCGATCATGCCGTCGACAGTGCCAACCGCCCTTGCCACCACGGCAGTTCGGTCGGACCGGAACTTTCTGTTCAGGCCGTCGTAGTCAATCTCTTCCCCATGCGTGGCCAATGTCAACAGGCCCAACGTCAGCAATGCATCGCCGGCAAGAATGGCAACGGCCTCTGAGTACTCCTTGTGGCAGGTGGGTTTGCCGCGGCGGAAGTCGTCGTTGTCCAACGCGGGGAGGTCGTCATGTATCAGCGAGTACGTGTGAATGCACTCGATAGCTGCGCCGAGTTGGTCATGCCCCGTCCCCCAATCGCGCGCCTCGGCGGCCGCCAGCATCAGGATCGGCCGGATGCGCTTGCCTCCTGCGAAGACGCTGTAGCGCATGGCGGAATGCAGAGTCGACGGGCGCGAGTCGGCCGGGGGGAGGATCTCATCCAGAGCTTGGTTGACGCGCGCCTGCCTCTCGAGGACATACTGCTGGAGCCTGTTAGTCACCGCGGCTTAAGAAAGCAGTTCGTCCCCACCGATCTGGCCCAGTTCGCCCTCCGCCGGCCGGGCGTGGACCTGCCCGCCACGCTTCATCAGGACCTCCACCTTGGTCTCGGCATCCTCTAGTTGCTTGCGGCAGCGCAGGCTCAGCTCAACCCCACTCTCAAAGAGGGCCAGAGACTCCTCCAGAGAAAGCTCACCACCCTCGAGCTTGCGGACGATCTCGTCGAGCTTCTTCAGGCTCTCCTCGAACGATGGCTGGGGTTGGGGCTCGTCCTTGGCCATGAGGACGCCATTGTACTTTGGGTGGCGGAGGCGATGCCCAGACGTAGGCTACGGACCGACTGCGGATTGGTACGCCACGCCGCTGGAGGTTCCGAACAGGCCCTTCCCCAGAACCCTAGGCTGCAACACCTGCGGGCCGGACAAACGATTTGACGACGGGCGCGTGATCCGCGAGTTCATGCGCTGCACCAAGCGCGGCAAAGTAATCCCCACCTACGGAGCCGGGCGTTCCGGGGCTTCTCATTCGTCCACGAGCCTTCTCTAGGGCCCCGCTCCCCACTCACTCACCACAATGCCTACAGGATGCGACGGCACGTGAACTCGCCCAGCGCGCGAGTCTCGGATCTTCGAATGGGCGGAATCCCTCGCCGACCCGTTTTCTCTGGCCGGCCTGGCTCTCCCGCCTGAGCAGAGGCCGACAAGCTGCTCCAACGCCGCCGACGCGCCGACTCAGCGCGCCGTGCCGGCCTCTTCGACAGGCTGCGCACACCCGGTAGATCGTGTGCGTTGACGACAGCCTCAACCGGTTGGTGACACAGTGCATCAGCCAGCCGCAGCGAGTCGACGCTCGGGAATACCGTATTGTTGTGGGCGGTCGAGGTCCCTACCATCGTGGCCGCTTCGTGGATGAGGCCGACCACACGTGCAACACCCTCGTCCGGCCAACTCTTCATGATCCGTCGGTATCCACCCGTCACTTCAATTCATCGCTAGAGCCACTACGAGCACACCAATGCCCTTCACCCTCAGTTGGGTTGACCACGATCAGCAGGCCCGCGACCGAGCTGAGAAGGTCCTTGCTCTTCTGGGAGAGCGCGAAGCTCGTGACGAACTCGGCTTGGGACCGATCCGCGACTCCCTGTCGGACCTCCTCTTCCCCGGAACGAGCACCATCCAGACCCGCCTACGTTACTTTCTCATCGTGCCGTGGGTGTACAGGACTCTGGAGGACGAGGGGATAGCCGACGACGAAGTATGGACCAAGGGGCGGGATCTTGAGCTGAAGGTCTCCGAACATCTCCGCGCGACCTCGGAGGCAGGTGTCTTCGGCAGACGCGCTGGTCGCCGACTGAGGCGCCTCCCGAGTTCCGTCTACTGGCTGGGCCTCGGAACCTGGGGACTGCGCCACGATTCCGCTGGCCAGAACGGGGCGAGTCGCTGGCATCGGGGACTTCCCAAAAGACCTAGCGGTTTCCCACAGATCGACACTTTGGATCTCACCGCGGCTGAAGCGGAGTACCTCCAAGACCGCGTCGCGCAGTCAGTTCCGGACAGCCTGCTTGCGCATCTCTTTCGGCTCGCCCGGCCCGCGGAGTGCCGCTTCGCCTGGCAACACCCGGGCTATGCCGAATTTCGCGAAAGCCACAGGGCCGCGTTGGAGCACGCACGCCTGTTCTCCGAGGTTATCTACGGTGCGCCGTTGCTCTACAACCTGCTCCTCGCGAGGCGTGCCCAACGAGAGGACAAGATCACTGAGTACCGCAAGGAACTTGAGACCTGGGCGCTCGACCTAGACCGCAGTGCCCTCGACAACTGGTCGGTGATGGACTTCTGGTCAACGGTGTGCCGTCGACGCCGGATCAACCCAGGCGCGCGGGACTTCGTAGACGGGTGGATCGATCTTGCAAGAACCAGCGCTCTGGATGTCGAAAGGCATGGAATCCCTGCAGACGACTCCCCTCCAGCCCGGTTGGTGAGGATGCGGGAGAAAACGCTGAAACGAGAGCGCTCCCGATTCCTGAATCGGCGCTTGCTCGACCAGTGGGGCGGCGCGGCGGGAGTCTACCGAATGGACTACAGGTGGAACAACGTGCGCAACTACGTTCGCGAAGTCGCAGCCGGTCTGGGCCAGGAGTGACGTTGCTAGACCCTCAATCCAATCGCACCCTGTACACCGATGCGCTCACGCCGCCGCCAGGATTCCGGTTCGATTGCGCTGTGGCGCTGACGTATTCCCTTGGGCTGGACACGCTTCTGGCCGTGCCGCTCCACCTTCTCCTACACGCGAGCGGACGTGCCCAGACCAAGCTTCTCAAGGACCGGCTTGCAGTCCTTGACGGAGTCCGACAGGTAGCGGGCCGTCTCTCGATCTTCCATCAGAATGGGCGCATCTTGGCGCCTAGAGGCCCACGGATTCTCTATTCCCTGCTCGAGAACTCGGTGTTTCGGGCATCGGCCCCTCGCGACGGTATCTTTCACCCCAAGGTCTGGCTGCTGCGCTTCTCGGCCGATGCCGACGAATCCGCACCTGATCGAAATGGGAACGCGCCCCTTATCCGGCTTGCAGTTCTTTCTCGCAACCTGACTGCCGACCGGTCATGGGACGTGTCGCTGACGGTGGAGGGACGGCCTGAGAACGAGGAGGTCGATGGGAACGAGGCGCTGGTTCGGTTGCTTCGTGCTCTGCCCGAATGCGCACCGGAGCTCCCCGAGGACCGCTCCGTCCAGATCGTATCCCTAGCGTTCGACCTCGCCCGCACCGCCTGGGAGCTTCCCGACGGCATCGACGATCTCCGTCTGCACGCCATCGGACTGAATGGGCGTGAATGGTTGCCTCCCCCGTCCGATCGGCTCGTCGTCATGTCACCCTTCTGCACAGAGGGTGCATTGGAGCGTCTGGCCCAAACCAGTGACTCGGCCCGCGCGTTGATCTCGCGGCCTGAGGAATTGGTCAGGATGACGCAGAGGTCGCAGGGCGCGACCGAACTGTTCGAACGGTGTCTGGTGTTGCGCGAAACGGCGGAGGCCGATGACGACGAGGACATGTCGCTCCGGCGAGGTGCACACACGGGGCTTCATGCAAAGCTCTACCTTTGCGATGAGGCTGGCGGAACACGGCTGTTCGTGGGTTCGGCCAACTCGACCCACCCTGCCTTAATCGGCGCGACCAACGTGGAGCTGATGGTTGAGCTTGCAGGGAGCGAGAAGCGCTTGGGGTCGGTGGAGGAGTTTCTGAGTAACGATGGGTTCGGGGCTCTCTTGGAGGACTTCGATCCCAATGACATTGATCCGCCCACA
Organism: Bryobacterales bacterium; assembly: GCA_028819235.1. Taxonomy (GTDB): domain Bacteria; phylum Acidobacteriota; class Terriglobia; order Bryobacterales; family UBA6623; genus VXMF01. Next base: position 202 of record JAPPMC010000241.1, on the reverse strand, counting down.
CCGGACGAGGTCGAAGCCAAGAAGCTCCTAGAACGTGCCTGTGACGCGGTTGCCGCCTCCAATCTGCGCCTCTCCTGCCAACAGGCGGACGACGGCCAAGGGGACAACGGGCGCTGGCAACTGGAATATATGGGCTGCAACCCATATATTCCAATATGTGCTGAGTCATGAAATGTGCTGAGGGCTCCGAGAGTCGCTCCCA
>JAPPMC010000285.1 GCA_028819235.1 Bryobacterales bacterium | reverse complement strand
AATCTAAGGCCCCGGGCGGTGCGCTCCCATTTCTGGCCGCAGGATCCGGGTTCATTATCGCTGTTGCGTCGTAGGCGAACTCGAAGCTCTTCTCGGCACCTCCAAGTTGGCGCCGCAATGCCCGCGCGAGATGGGTCTTGCCGTCACCCGCATTACCCGTCAACAGGATCGACAGCCCGCGTTCCGCACATTCGAGCAAGTATTCCTCAAGCCGCGTCACGATGTGCAGTTGATCGAACTCATCGTCCGTGAGTCCTTCCGAGACGACGTTTGAACCCGCCCTCGCAAGTCGGCGCCAAAACCCCAACCTATTCCCGTCGCCAGATCCATTCCCATTGTCTGCCCTCCCTCTCTCAGTATCATCCGGTGGCGGGGGTTCGCTTACTGAAACGGTCGAACTCAGGAGCCAAGGACCAGTCTCGCCAAGCGCCGACCAACTCTCTCTGTGTGCGAGCCGACTAGAGAGCCATCGCCGGCGCCAGAACTCACAGATGCGCTCGGTTGCGTCCGTGTAATCCTCGGGCGCACGAACGTAATCGGGTACATCAGACGCGAGGCCACACAAGTAGACACCAGATTGGTCGAAGAGTGGCACGCCGTAGATGCGCCTTTCCTGGTGATGGAGCATCGTGAGATCCGCGCTAAACCCAATTGCGTCGAGACCTGACCTCAGCTTGCGCATCCGGGGGCTCGCTCCTTCGCCAAAGACGCTGTTCACTTCGCGAAAGCCACGCCGGTTTTGCATTACGCGTTCGAGTGCGCGTACGGTGTCGTCCGCGAACTGGACAGTTCCGTAGCCGGTGGTATTGCCAAGATAGGTGTAACGGATTTCTGGCTGGTCTTTCGCAATGACACCAGCGGGCAGCCGGAGACGCTCGTACTGGCTGCTGCCGTGCGAAAAAAGGCTGGTTGTGCCGAGCCAGACCAAGGTATTATCAGGTACGACGGGGGTGTTCTTGAGTTGCGAACGGATGATGGTCGGCTTGTCGCCGTAGCGGCGCCTGTTGTCAGCTGCTACCTCGGGGCTCAGCAGTAGCAATGCCACGAGCTTGCCGCCCAGCATACGGTTGTAGGGCGTCACCGCTCCACAAGTGGTGATCTCAAGAAGGTTGGTGCCGATGCGACAGCTTTTTATCGCACCGAACGCCGTGTTGACGGCGGTTCGTACTTCGTCCTGCTCGATGGTGACGAAGACCGCCTCGGGATCCGTAATGGACTCGCGTTTCGCGACAAGAACCCTGCGGGCGTCCAGGAGGCGGGCAAGCTCCATGGCGCGCTTCTTTCGCACGAGCATCCGTCGCGAATCTTGGACTCGCGCGTTCGTTGAGTGCTTTGCTTCAAGTTCGAGTACGTCGTCGTCAACCGGGATGTCTAGAGCCGTATTCCCCAACGCGGTCCCGTAGGCTGCGCGACCCGCCAACGCGTCCTGCCGGCGCGAGGCGAACTCCCTGCCGAGGTGGCGGAGCTTCTCGACGGTGTGTGGGCCTGGAGAGGCGATTTCCTCGTGGCTCGCGAGTCCTTTGCACTCAATCTCGGAGATGGCTGTCGCAATACCCTGAAGGAGCCAGTCTGTGAGGAGCTCCAACACGGCTCGCTTCGTCTCCTCTGGAGGATCGATTCCGTCTGGAAAACGCGACTTCAGCCATCGATAGATGCCTTGGCAGCGAAGCGCAGGGTTTCTCGCTTCACTTGCGACACGCTGCTCGTGCGGCGCAAACAGGGTCGTCAAGGCATCGGTCAATCCAAGCACGCTCCATCCGATCGCCCTGTCGCGTGGCACCACCTGGACGGCGCAATTGTTCAACGCTGCGATGCCGATGATCGCGTGAGATTCGTGGGCTGCGTCCCGTACGAGATACCGGAGGGTCCGTCCGGGTATGGGCGTCTGCGGTATTGACCAGGTGTACCGGAAGTAGCGCCAGATGTCGCGTAGATGAATGCCTGTGTGTTCGTCCCTGCTGCCGGAGTCAACGAGTTGAAGGTAGGGCCGGACGGCGTACCGCAGCATGTCAGCTCGCGCTGGGTCGTCAGGCGCCCGATTTCGAGCGTTGTCGAGGCGCTCTTGCAGCTCGCTACCGACCGCGATCAGGCGCCCGATTGGTTTCTGCTTCGAGGATGAAGCGGGACGCTCCATCCTATCGATGAACTTGCGGACAGTACGGTCCGTAAACTGCGCCAGAACCCGCGGTCGAAGCTCGTTACGAATCGCTTCCTTGCGTAGGAGAGACTGGGCCGGATCGGCAACGGTAGGGCGTTCGGGGCGGGGCGATTGCAGTTCCAGACCCCATCGGCTCTCGACCAGCCGCCAGCGCAACTGTGCGAGGTCGCCGAGCACTCGGACGCATGCTGTGTACTCGTCCCGCTGTTCGCCGAGATCGCGCAGATGGAAGGCGCGCGTGGTCTCTCTTTGAACGAGCGCGCTAATTCGGCCCGGATCCCCCGCCCTCTGGCCGTCGCGTACCTCCCGAGCGAAGCTCAAGAAGCGTCGTTCCGCGAGCCCTTCGAGCCTAGGTTCGAGGGGAATGATCATCGAGCAGTCGCTGTCCTCTCGTGCGCATCGGGAGTGCTTGGAGGCTTAGACGGGAAGTGTCCTTACGGCGGTGAGATCAGCCGGGACGCTTGAACGAGGCCCGGAGAATATGGCGGGGTCGAGGCTTTTCGGAAAGCCAGCGGACGAAAACGATGGTTCTATGGCACTCAGGTCTGGATCTAGGCACCCGAGTCTGATCGCGCGACCACTCGACAGCCGGACTTCGCCCGGACAATCCTCCGATCCGGTCCATGGGGGTGGTCCCGCCCCAAAGCGGCCCTCGGATGGGGTGCGGATGGGGCATCGGCCTTCGTCCCCGGCCGGATTGAAACCAATTGCGGGCGGCATCCGTAATGCGCCTCCCTCGGGTCACCGAGGCGTGAAGGGCAGCACGAACCGA
>JAPPMC010000060.1 GCA_028819235.1 Bryobacterales bacterium | reverse complement strand
CGCTACCAGCGGGCCGCCGGGCCCGTCGTGACAGGGGTTTTGGCTCAAGCACGAGATACAGGCCAGCTACGGTCGCTGGCACCAGACCTTGTCGAGCATCGGCGGCTCTTGCGAAATGCCCTGTCATGCGACATCGAAGTGCAGGGTCTTGGTGATGTTGTTGGCCCTGAAGGTCCCGGACGGGCTTTTCCGAAACGCTCCAGACGTCTGATGGATGTCCGAAAGGCGCGAGCACAGTCCAGACTTGACTGCTCCCCTGGCCCTTAACATGGATGCCCGAGAACAGCTAGGAGTGCCCGCAAGCGTCAGACAGGGATTGGTGCCGGCGGTCGGACTTGGGTCATCAAGGAGTCGTTCCACTTGCCATCGACAGAGACTTGGGCCAAAGCACCAAGCTCGACCGCCTCGATAAGGTTGTGTGAGAGGTAGTAGTAGACTCCCGGCTGCCGAAACGTGTAGACGGCCGCGCCGGCCGAGCCGCCACGGATAAACCACGTCTCGAGCCCGTGGGCGGGTGGGTCCGCAAAGGAGCCCTGCTCCCAGACGTAGTCTCCATGACCGCCGATCAGGTGTGGCCTGGAGTCGCGGTTGGCTTGGGAGTGGATGAACAGGACAGCCTCCCCGACACTTGCTTTCAGGGCTTGGTCGCCCGTGAGGGCGCCAGCCCTACCATTGAATACCACGTGCGATGGGGTCAGCATGCGCATCACCCCGAGCATGTCGTTGATGCCGTCGCCATGCGCTCTGTATTGCCGAAAGTTCCCGTTGGAGTCGCGCGGTATGTAGAAATCCTGCTCGCCGATGTAGTAGGCCCGGTCGTAGCGTATCGGGCTCCCGTCACGGTCGCTGAGGCCGCCCCTCGGCAAGACCATGACGGCTCCGTTCATGCCCGAAACGACGTGGTAGGGAGTCATCGAACCTCCCGGAGCACAGTGGTAGATGAACGTGCCTGCCTTGATGGCACGCCAGCGTAGAACGACCTGCTCGCCTGGGTTTACCTGCGTGAGGGCCCCACCGCCGAGCCCACCCGTGGACGCATGGAAGTCGATGTTGTGCATAAAGGCGTTGCTGACCGGGTTCTTCAGCGTGACTTCGACGAAGTCGCCTTCATGGCAGATGATCAGAGGCCCCGGAATCGAGCCATTGAACGTAAGAGCCTGGATCTCGGTGCCGATCCCATCGATCACTCTTGTCTCTTCGCGGGCCACAAGCTCGACCTCTAGGATTACCGGACCGTCCGGCGCGACTTGTTCGTGCCGGGGAACTGAGGGCGGATCGACGAGTTCCTGCGTGACTCGACGGAGGCCGCTGGTGGCGTCCCCGAAGGTGTCGGCACTACTTTCTTTGGTCTGGCTGGCAGCCGGCATGGCGACCATCGCGCCGCCAACCTCCAAGACCCGCCGCCTACTGAACTTTGACTTGGGCACCAGCCAATTCTAGCGGAGAACCTCGGACGCGTGGGCTTGCAACTCTTGTCGCTACTGCCTATGCCCCCGCAACTGCACATGAATCAGGGAATTGCAACCACGGTTCGATCGAGTCAGTCTGCGCAATCCGAGTTAGCGGTCCCAGCGAGATGTCAGAATGTGGACCGCCGTTCCTCTTAGTCAGCCCGGTTCAGGGCATTGCGGCGATATCCCGCTCGGATCGCGCATCCGAGCAAGTTCGCAAGCTGGAAGAACATCCGCTGCACCGGTGGGATCTCGGTTGTGTGCTCGCGGACAAGCCAATTCGACTGGAGCCGCACGGGGGGTACGACACTGGACGGCCACCATCGCTCCGACGCCGAGCGGCGGCCCTCAGCAGGCGACGATCAGATCGAGGTCGGCACTGCTGAGATCTCAGTCGCTTGGCACACCGACCCGAAATTGGCCAACGGCAAAGATACCGAGCGGCTCGGTCTGGGGAGGGTCGAATGGCACTCGGTAGATGCCCTCAAGTTGTGCGATCCTGTAGTTTTCGATCACCTTGAGCCCGGCCGAGACCATCAACTCGTTCATCTCGTCGATCGGGTACGATGCGCGCACAGGCTCGCCGTGCCGATGAACGAACTCCAGCATCCTAGCGCGGAGCGCCATGCTCCCTCTGCCGCAGGATGCCTCATCTAGGAGGTGTTCGAGGACGAGACGTGTACCGGGCGCAAGATCCTGCCCGATCGACCGTGCGGTCGCAAACAATGCCTTTCGGGGCAGGTAGTGCGCTACGCCCAGCAGCGACAGGAACGCTGGCCGGGACATGGCAAAGGGCGACCCGGCCAGTGCCTCCGTGATTGAAGTGCGGGTCAGGTCCGCCGCGATGAAGTGGTGGTGCGGGGAAATCGCGAGCCGTTCTTTGCGAAAGCGGAGCAGCTTCTTGCGCTGCGTGACGGGATGATCGATCTCGAAAACCTCAATGCGGTCCAGCATCTCCGAACTCCGAAACGCGAACGAATCCATTCCAGCGCCAAGGATGACGTATTGGCCGAGACCTGAAGCCACAGCCCTTGCAAGGGCCTCTTCGGCGTACCTGGCCCGCAGAACAATCGACATCGTGATCGGTGCCAGCGTTTCGTGGGCGAGCCTGTTCAGCGCATGCTCCAAGGGAGGGCACGCTAGCGCGAGTCGGAAGGGCCATCCGCATAGTACCCGCGCGAACGGATCGACAAAGACCGGTTTCTCTGAGATCGTATGTACCGCCCTGAATGCAGCCGCCAGGTCAGCAGTTGAGATGCCAGTGCGGGGAAGGGACATACCGAACAGTTCCAGAAATGGCGAAGCCTACTAGGCTCTGTCAATAGACAGATCGGTACTTGTGCTACTGTTGACACGGATGATGTGTCGACTTACGACACCCTGTCGGTCAAACACCAGACTTTAGAGGAAATTATAAGGGCACGCCGCTCGTAAACGTTCGAGCGGGCAGTGGTGGTGGCTCGTAGGCGGGCCAGAGAGTGAAT
>JAPPMC010000136.1 GCA_028819235.1 Bryobacterales bacterium | reverse complement strand
AAACGAAAATCCGGCCCTGATGGGGCCTCGACGTCTTACTTTAACCGCTTACTCTTCACCGACAACGCGATGATGACCGAGGACATCTGCTGGGCGAAGTTCCGCGCCCTTCGCGCCGGTTCGGACCTGGCCAGTAGCCGGCTGTGGGGTTAGGACGCGGCTCGGCCCGCTCCGCCTCTCAGGTCGCCGGCGCCCGTGAACGGTTCAAGCTCAGGATGGCCAGGCCAGCGAGCAGGAGCGTGACGCACGACACAATCGTGCGGACCGTGTTCCAGCGCTGCCACGGCTCGGAATAGTCCTGCCATACCTCCCGCGCGCGAGACGCTTCCATTGGCGTCTCGACCAGCGCCAAGTCTTCGTTCATCGGTGAGCTGACCAGGACCGTCAGGATCAGGGCGCCCAGCAAATAGATAAGGCCGCCTGCCCCGAAGAGGAGCGCGGCGCGGCTCTCCCTGCTCCTCCACGCCACCAATGCCGTCACAAACAGAATGACGGGGGTGCCGAAGAACGCGGGAGCGAAGGCAGCGTTGCGCACGCTCGCATTCATCGCCTGCATGGCGGCAATGGCGGTGTTGGGGGCCGCCGCGTCCAGCCCCCACATGGTCGAACAGACCCACGCATAGAAGAATCCGAATATGGCCCCGGAGAACAAGAGAGACAGGAGCGCAAGTGGTTTCAGGAAGCGGGTCATGGCCGGCTCGGGCTACGGGGCTTCATGGACGTGGCATGCGTGGCCGAGACCCAGGATCCAGGCTTCCTCGGTCTCGACGATCCGCCGCTGCTGGGGAGTGAGGAAAGACGGTCCCTCGAGGAGGGCCGCCAGCCCTCCGCTAGCGTCCAGTCTGGCGAAGGCGTCGGCGTTCACGCGCACCTGTGCGCTGTCGAGGATTTCGTCCTCGCACCTGCGCGCGCGGACCTCCGCTCTGAGCAGCGAGGGATAGACCTCGGCAATCACCGCCTTCGCATCGGGCGTCCGCAAGCCTGTTTCGAAGGGCCAGATCGCCGCGCGGCCTGCGATACGGGAGTCCTCCGTCAACCGTTTGAGCGCCGGCAGTCCCAGCAGCATCTGGGAGCCGACGGAGCCGGTATAGGCCAACTGCCAGACCGTCTTGGCACCGGTGGCGCGGATATCGCAGAGGCGACGCTCCGCTGGTTGCGCACTCCGCTCGGTACGCTCGGACGCCCGCACCGGAATCGTCGGGTAATCCCATGTGCCAGGACGGCCCCAGAACGGGCCAACGCCCGGATAGGCTGCATTGACGGCAGCCGCTACGTCGTAGCGGTTGTTGGCGTTGTCCGGACCGTCCTTGATGCGCTCCGCGAGCCAACCCCACAGGGTTAGTGCAGATGCCTTGCCGGTCAGACGTTGGGCGACACCTGCCGGATAGCCGAAGGGAAAGTCGAATCCGACCAGAACCCGCCGGTCTGCGTCCAGCTCGCCGGCGATCAAGCCGGCAAGGCGATCGAGCGCCTCGTGGCGGGTGCGGACGTACGCCGGTTCATCCACCTCGATGTCACCCGCGATACGCGCTACGGCCCACCAAATTGCGTCCTTGGTGGGCTTGGCGGGACTCGGTTTCGACCGCGCCGACCAGTCGACGACGATGTGCGTGTGGAAGAGAGGTGCGCTCTGTAGCTCCTCGGAGACCGAGGCGGATCGATCTCGATCTTGTCGAATCATATCAGCGCTGTCGGTTTTGGATACGTTGGAAGTTGCGCTGGCCATTCGGGCTGTGCGCTCTCGAAATTCGCCTACACGAAGACGATGGTCTACCTCCTGGGTAAGCAGGTAACGCAATTATGTCTCCAATGATCGCTGATTTTCCTTGGCTTGTGCCTTCAATGCGGCGATCACCTGATCGTCCAGATTTCGGATGGTCACGGTGCCCATAACTTCCCACAGCTTTGTTGCTGGCATGTTGCTGGCACTCTGTTTGCAGGAACCATCCAAGTGGCGAGATTTGCCGCCGGCCGTCGGCGCGAGGTGCGGCGTGACAGCACCGGGGCTCTCGGTCACCCTTGGCGTGCGGCTCTGATGGGTTAAGCGAGGAGAGCCCATGAGAACAGTCTGTCGACTGAGGGCGTTCGTATGCGCGGCGGCGACCGCCCTAGCGCTTGGCGCGGTCGCGCCCGCACTGGGCGCACCGCTGCAGCTCACGCTCGTTCACGTAAACGACTGGGACCAGATGACGGGGGTCGGCAGCGAAGGCGGAGCCGCGAAAATTGCAGCCGTGGTCGCCGAAGAGCGTGCACGAGCCGACGCAGAGGGCGGCCTGGCGGTGGTCACCTTCGGCGGCGACATGATCTCGCCCTCCGTGCTCTCCGGGATCGACAGGGGCGCGCACATGATCGATCTCGCCAATGCCGTCGGCTTCGATGTGGCGGTGCTCGGCAACCACGAGTTCGATTTCGGCCCCGATGTGCTGCAGGAGCGGCTCACGGAGTCGGAGACGGTCTGGCTCGCGGGCAATGTGACTATCGCGGGCGGTGCCTTTCCCGGTACCACGGCGACAACGGTGGTGGAGAGGGACGGCTACCGGATCGGCTTTCTCGGCCTGGTGACGACGGAGACACCCGTGATCTCGAGTCCCGGTCCCGATGTCGCCTTTGCACCCGTGGCGGAGGCGGGCGCCGCACAGGCCGAGAAATTGAGGACTGAGGGCGCCGACATTGTCATCGCGCTGACCCATCAGGGGCTCGGCGCAGACCTGGAGCTGCTGCGCAAGGTCAGGGCAATCGACATCGTGCTCGGCGGCCACGACCATCTGTTGATCGCTCACCATGACGGCCGACACGCAGTGATGAAGGCGGGTTCCCAAGGCCGCCACGTGGGTGTGCTGACCCTCACGATCGAGCGCATCGAGGGACGCGGCGGTGTGCCCAGGGTGGTCTGGACACCCGAGTTCCGCCTCCGCTCGACCGCGGACACCGCAGGCGATGCCA